>CAZRPQ010000083.1:0-8058 GCA_964601725.1 uncultured Salinivenus sp.
TCGACAATGCGCTCGACACAGACTACGAGAGTGTGGGCGGTCGCCCCATGCCCCCTCGCCACGCTCGCCTTCGGCTCCGCGTGGGCCTCTAGCAACGTCGCCCTTGACTCGCTCCTCCTCACCAAGTTCTAGTCCTCGTGATCTTCCGACGCCTCACTCTTCTCGCCGTAACGACCGCTCTGAGCCTCACCTTCGTCAGCTGCGACCTGCTGGGCAGCGATAGCGACAACTCCGTCGCGGTTACCTCCGGCGTGTTTGTCGCGAACCAGGGCCAGTTCATGCAGGGAAACGGGAGCGTGTCCGTCTACAACCCACGCACGGACACCGCCTCGCCCGGTGCCATTACGAATCTCAACAGTATCGTACAGAGCATTGCCCTCCGTGACGATCAGCTCTACGTCACTGCTAATACGGGGGGGCGATTGGATGTTTTTTCCACCTCCTCCTTCGACCAGGTGGGCCAAACGGTCAACCAGATGCCAAGCCCCCGCTACGTGGCTTTCGCGGGGAACCAGAAGGCCTACGTGACCAATCTGTTCGACGACATCTCCGTCGTGGACCTGGCCTCGAACACGGTGACGGATACGATCGTGACCGGCGGCTCCCCGGAGGGCATTACCGTCGCGGGGAACCGGGCCTACGCTGCGCTCGGCGCTTTTGGCGCCAGCTCGGAAGTGGCCGTGGTAGACCCCCGTGCCGACACCGTCACGACGACGATCGACCTTGGGTGCACGGCCCGATTCGTCCTGTCGGACGCCGACGGGGAGGTGTTTGCCCTCTGCAACAACGACCAGACCGGCGAGGCCGTTGTCCTCGATGGAACGCAGGAGCAGACGCGCCTTCCGCTTCCGGACTCGGTGCAAACCCGAGGGCCGGGCCAGGACGCGCACTACGCCCCGAACGCCGAGGTCCTTCACGTCGTCGTGTCGAGAGATCGGCTCGTACGAATCAACACGGCGACCAACGAGATCGCCGGCACCATTGGGCCGCTCAGCGGCGCCCCCATCGGAGCGGTTGGGTACGCCGCAAATCGGCAGGAGCTGTACGTGGGGCGCGTCCCGAGCGTCACAGAGGAGGGACGGGTCACGATCCACGAGCGAGACGGGGAGCAGACGGGGACGTTTCCGGCCGGTGTGATTCCCACGTACATCACGTTCCGGCAGCTCCAGCAATGATACGATGCCTCTGGGACGTTTGAGAGATCTCCGGCCCTCGCGAACGACAGAAGAGACCTCCCTGCTGTGAATATCGATCGCTGCTACTGCTACGACCAATCGTTTGCGGACCTCAAAGACGTGGCCGACGAAACAGGCGCCGCGTCCCTCGAGGCCCTGCAAGAGCACGTCACGTTCGGCAAAAACTGTCAGCTGTGCCACCCGTACGTACGGCAGATGCTGTCTACTGGACAGACCGTCTTCCACGAGGTCATCGAATCCAGCGAGTCGAACTCTGCGTAGGAGCCGGCCCTGTGTCAATGTTGCGTGTGCTTCCACCCCCCGTTCCCACCGATGGCCACCCTTCTGTACGTTTTCCCCCACCCCGACGACGAGTCCTTCGGACCGGTTCCCGGCATTGTTCGGCAGCAGCGCGAGGGACACGAGGTGCACCTGCTCACTCTCACCCGAGGCGAGGCCACCTCCCAGCGGGAACGCCTGGGCTACTCGAAGGCCGAGATGGCCGAGGTCCGCTACCAGGAGATGCAGGACGTTGCGGCCACCCTGGACCTCAGCTCCCTCACCGTTTTGGAATACCCGGACGGTGAGCTCGCAGAACTCAACCCCCTGCTACTCGAGGACGAGGTGGCCGACCATCTCCATGCAACTGAGCCGGACGTAGTGGTCACCTACCCCGTCCACGGCATCAGCGGGCATCCCGACCACCTCGTCACCCATGCCATCGTGAAGCGCGTGGCGTGTGCCCTCCGGCAGGACGGGGCCGCAACTCCTCGCCGCCTCGCCTTCTACACGCTCCCCCCCGCCCCCGACGACGCGGATCGCCCCGGCCACCTTCACCACTCGCCCTCTGCGCTCATCGACTGCACCCTTCCGATCCAGGAATCGGACCTCGAGAGCGGCCGTGAGGCCCTCTACTGCTATGAGACGTACGGGCCTGTCATCGAGGAGCACCAGCCGCTGGAGTCCATCGGCAGCCACCTCTCATTCGAGCTGTTCGGGGAGTCCCACGATCCGCCCCTGTCGTCGCTCCTGGAGGACCTGCCCGCCCTGGATGAGGGATCGGGGTCCTGGAAGGAATCCTGAGGAGAAACGGGGGCCGTTTTTGATTTGTTAACGGCATCCCCTCTCGAATTGGGGAACGGACAGGCCGGTCGGGGAGGTATGATTCGGCAAATCACCGTTCTTGTTTTTTGGGCTGGCCCTCCGAGCACTGTGTCATTCGTTCCCCAGCTTCCTCCGTTTATCAGCCGCCTGGCCATCAAGGTAGGAGGCACGGCCGGCCTCGTCGCCGGCCTCGGTACGCTGCTGGTTCCAAACACGACGGCCGCGGCCGCCGTGGCCGTTGGGGCCGCCGTGGCTGGGACGGCCTATGCCGCCGTTCACGCGTGGGTCCACCGTCGCCTCCGCCACCTTCGGTCGATTCTGCGCCAGATTCGAACCCGCGAGTTCGACGACCTGACGCCGCCCTCCGGCCCGGAGGGCGACGAGCTCAGCACGGTCCTCTGGGAGGTCTATCGCACCGGCCAGGCCCTGGAGAATGAAATTCAGGAGCTCAAGGAGATGGAGAGCTACCGGCGCGAGTTTATTGGAAACGTGTCCCACGAACTCAAGACGCCGATCTTCTCCGTGCAGGGCTTTGCCGAAACCCTCCTCGACGGCGCCCTGGACGACGAGTCGGTCAACCGCACCTTCCTGGAAAAAATCCTCCATCACGCCAACCGGCTCGACAACCTGGCCCGCGACCTCTCCACGATCACGAAAATCGAAACCGAGGAGCTGGACATGTCGGCCGAGACGTTTGCGGTGTCGGAACTGTTTGATGCGGCCGTCGAGTCGGTCGAGATTCGGGCCGAGGAGAAAGGGATCTGTCCCCAGCAGGAGAGGGCTCCGGATCTTCCGTCCGTGTACGGCGACTTCGACCGGCTCCGCCGGGTCCTGGTGAACCTGTTGGACAATGCCATCAAATACAACGAGGAGGGAGGGACCGTGCAACTCCAGGCCGAGGCCCGGGCCGACGAGGTCGAAATCCGCGTCGTGGACGATGGGATTGGCATCCCTTCCGAGGACCTCTCGCGCCTCACCGAGCGGTTTTATCGGGTCGACAAGAGTCGCTCTCGCAATCAGGGCGGGACCGGGCTGGGGCTCGCCATCGTGAAGCACATCCTGGGCGCTCACGACCGCGAGCTGCACGTCGAAAGCACCCCGGGGGAGGGCTCCACCTTCAGCTTCACGCTGCCGACTCAGCCCCAATCCAGCCTGCAGCCAGCATAAAATTCTGGCGTCGCCCACAGTCTGTAACACTACCGTCGTTCGGGGGACGGATTCCGGCCCCGGCCGGTCCCTTCCGCGTTCAGTCCCACGTTTTCTTATGCCCTCCTCCCCTCCATCCCCAACTGTCCGTGCGTTTCCCGACCTGGAGGCGCTGAGTCAGGCGGTCGCCGCGGATTTGAGGTCGGACATTCGCGAGGCCCTGCGCACGCAAGACCGGTACACCCTCGCGCTGGCGGGCGGCAGCACGCCCCAGCGGCTCTATGAGCTCCTGGCAACGGAAGAGAACGGACCGCTTCCCTGGTCGAACCTCCACCTGTTCTGGGGCGACGAGCGGTTCGTGCCCCACGACCACCCACAGAGCAATGCCCGCATGGTGGCCGAGGCGTTCGGCACACCCCTGCCCCTTCCCGACGACCACGTCCACCCCATTCCCACGCAGACCGACTCCCCCGACGCGGCCGCCGCGGCCTACGCGGACACGCTCCGCCAGTATTTCCCGGACCGGTCCGCCACCTTCGACACCGCCCTTCTCGGCCTCGGGGCCGACGGCCATACAGCCTCGCTCTTTCCCGAAACGGGGTCTCCCGAGCAGCGCCGCACCGATGATGCGTGGGTCCGGGCCGTCACGGCTCCCCCTCGCCACGACGTGTCCACTCGCCTCACTTGCACGCTGCCCACGTTGAACAGCGCCCGCCGCGCCGTCTTCCTCGTGGCAGGGGAGCGGAAGCGAGACGCACTGCGCACGGTGCTCGACCACGCCGATTCGACGCTGCCCGCCGCCCAAATTCGCCCCCGCGAGGACCTGCTCTGGTACGTAGATGCAGCGGCGCGGCCAACCGCGTCCGCCTGATTGCTCCGTGCACCTTCTCGGCAAATTCAAAACCGTTTTTCCCGCGCGTGGAGTTCGTGATTCTCCCCACCCTTTTGACACCGTACATCTGCCTTAGGAGCGAATGAGCAGAGTTTTTGTAAGAAAAAGTAAATTCGCGATCTACGGTGTTTGAACGAAGCGAGATCCTCCGTACCATTGCGGACCCATTTATTCAGGCTACATTGTCGAGTATCGGTCTTCTTCAATCCCCCACCATGGAGAACCCGGTTGACCGCACGATTCGGCTCATGACCTTTGCCGTGGGCGTTGTTAGTCTTCTTGTTTACGCCGTTTTCCACTTCGTCTGAGGGCGGAGGGGGGCGATTCGTTTCCGGGCACCGGCACCGGGGAGACGTATGGTTTTTGTAGAAACATCGCCGCGGAACGAACCTGCGTCCGCCGGTCTCGTTAATGCTGTCGTCTTTTTGCTCCCGCTGCGTCCTCTTTTCCTACGACCCATGCCCACAGTTTCATGGCGGACTTGATTGTCGTCGGCGATCGTGTTCTCATTGAGCCCCAGACCGGTGAAGACAAAACGGACACGGGCCTCGTGCTGCCGGCGTCTGTGTCCCAACAGGGAGAGGTAGTGAGTGGTCGGGTCGTCAAAACCGGCCCGGGTTACCTTACGCAGAATCCAGAGTACAGCGAGAGCGAAACCTGGAAGGAGTCGGAGACGCCCGTACGCTACCTGCCGCTCCAGGCTGAGCCCGGGGACTTTGCGTTCTTTATGGGCAACGAGGCCATCGACCTGCGCTACGAGGAAACGAACTACATGATCGTGCAACACAACGCCATTCTGGCCCTCGTGCGCGGCAACGACGCCCCCGACGAGGAACCGTCGGACACGACGATCGACGACCTGGAGGACCTTTGGGACGACGAGTAGCATTGTCGGAAAAGAATCTTCAGGGAGGCCTCGCCGGAACGAACGTCCGGATCGAGGGGCTGCGGTCGTGATGCGTGACTCGTAATGCGTGACTCTTGAGCGGGAGAGCGGAGACGGCGTGTAGGGTTTCCCTTTCTGTTTGAAGACAGACTCTCACGCATTCCGCGCCCACCACGGACGGTCGTCGTCCATCGGCTCCGGAACGGGGGCCCGCTCGTCAGAGCCGTCCGTCTCGCGCGGCGCAGGGGCAGGGGGGCTGTCCGTCCGATCCGGCAGCGTGTCGAGCCGCAGCAGGTAGCGCAGGTATCGCCCGATGGTCACCTCGGGCATCTCGTCGAGCCGATCCTCGATGCGCTCGCGCTCGGTTTGTTGCGTCTGGATCTTTTCGCGGGTCCGCGCCAGTTGGGCATCGATGTCCTCGATCCGGTGCTGCACGTAGCGCTGGAGGCGTCGCTCCTGGGCCGGGGAGAGCTCATCGGGCACCTCGTCGGCGTACTTTTCCTCCAGGGCCGCCCGCCACATCTTGAGCCGGGCCTGGGCCCGGTCGCTAGTGCGCTGCAGGGCGTCGACGGCCTCCGCTGTCAGCTCGGAGGCGGTGCGGACATTCGCAGACTTGAGTTGCACGACGTGCTTGTGCGTGAGCCCCTCCAGGTCCCGCACCTCGCCGACGAAGTGATGCTTGAGACAGTCATGGAGGGCCTCCTCCTGGATCTCCTGCAGTCGCTCCTCGCGGCGCGATGCCATGGAGGTTTGGAGCTCCGTGCGTTTTTCCTTGAGGCTCTCGACCTCCCGCTCGACCTCCCGGATCGTCGACGCGAACCGCTCGGCCTCGTGCTCGAGGCGGCGTCGGCGCCGGACGAGGGAGAGGCGCCGGTACCGCGCCCCCGCGAGGGCGGCGCCCAGCCCGCCCCCACCGAGGAGGACGCCTGCGGCGGCCAGGATCCATCCCGCGACGGCCAGGGCAAGGGCTACGCCCACGGTCCCGACGGCGGCGGGGAGGAAGGCCTGCGCGAAGGAGCTCCGGGCCGCCGCGTCGCGTCCCTGCCGGGCCTGGGAGCGAGAGACGGACCGCCGACTCGGCTCCATCTGCCCGTCCCGCACCGCCGCAAGGGGCGGCACGTCCGCGGGCTCCACGTAGCAGGCCGTCCGCAGGGCATCTGCGAGGTCGCCCATCGGGTCGGTCTCGGCGAGCGCCTCGAAGAGCGGAGAGTCTTCAGGGGCATAGAAATCGGCGTCGCGGAAGAGCAGATTTTCGCCCGTGTCGAACCGGTCCCACAGCCCCGGCCGCACGGCACACGCCCGCAGCGCCGCGTAGATGACGAGCCCGGCAAACCGGTCGAGGGACGGACCGAAGTCGGCGTCGGTGCGGTCGGGGTGCTGGTAGTTGCGGTGGCCCACTTCGGCACTCGTTCGCCCCTCCAGCGCGGGCACGTACATGGTGTCGTAGTCCACGAGCCGGAGGCGCAGCGCCTCCCCTTCCGTCTCCACCAGGACGTTGCCGTGCTGCAGGTCGCCGTGGGCCAGGTCCATCGTGTCGAACTCAGCCATGAGGTCGGCCCAGGCTTCGGCGAGGCGATCAAGGACGTCGGGCTGGTCGAGGTGGTCCTCAACGAATCGGTTCAGCGTCGTGCCCCCGGCCCATTCCATCTTGAGGAGCGGATACGTCTCGCCCTTTACTCGAATTCCGTCCGGCTGGTAGGCAAACCCAACGAACGCGTCGTGGTCAACAGTGTCGAGCGCGTCGGCGACGGCCTCGTAGTGAGCCTGTTGGTCGGGCACCGCCTTCAGAAAACACTTGGTCGCGTATCGCGCGCCAGTGTCGGTGGTGACCGGAAAGACCGCCGCGAAGGCGCCTGTGATGGGCTGCGGCAGGCCGAGCGCGTTGGTGCGGGGCGTAGCGCTCTGGAGCTCTGGATCCGCGAAGGCCGCGTCGGGGGCCTGGAGGGCCGCCTGGTAGTCGCTGGGCGTGGGGTAGCTTGGCATCTTAATTCGTCTTTTCCCTCTTGCACAACCTGCTACTCGTTACTCGACCCGCCTCCGATCGAGAAGCATCGGGCATGGGCGTGTGGGAGTGTGGGCGTTGTTCAGTGCCTATTCGAGACGACTTCGGCTACGGATCCGCCGAAGGGGTATCGTTTGCGCCCGGCGCCGCATTCATTTGTAGCACGAGGAGTGTAGCGTCGTCGTTGCGAAGGGGGCCCTCGGCCCGGGCCTGCTCGACCCGGTTCCGGAACGCGTCCTCGTCCCAGTCCACGGCGACCGTCGGGCCGAGCGGGGGGGCGGCGTCTCCTCTCCGGGCGTCGTCCAGGAGCCAGCCGGCGACAGCGTCGGTGGCGAGGAGGAAAGAATCCTGCGGCTGCCACGTGCCGGACGCGGTGTCGGGCGGGGGCACGGCCTGATCCGAGCGGCTGGGCACGAGGGCGGGACGGTTCGTGAAGGCGTCGGGCGCCTCGAATGGCCAGCTCTGCACGAGGGTATCGTCTCGCACGTGAAAGAGGCAGGAGTCGCCGACAGATACGGCGCGCCACGCCCCCTCGGCAGTGAGCGAGAGGCCCAGCACTGCGGCGAAGGCCCCCTCGGCCGCCTTCGCTTCCACGTACCAGGGGCCATCCGCGGTGCGTTCGCGAACCGCCGCCCGCCATTCGGCCTGCCAATCCGGCACAGCGTCGCGGAGCGTCTCGGCCCCTGTCGCGCCCCGCTCCACGAGGCCCCCTGCAAGAAGCTCGGCCCACGTGCGGGCAAAGACCGACTCTGTCGCCCCGTCGGCCACCGCCGCACAGACGGGCCACTCCCCGGCCGAAATCGCCACCGCGTCCTCGTACCCCGCCTCTTCGCTCCCCGCACGAGGCACCGCA
>CAZRPQ010000084.1:0-8027 GCA_964601725.1 uncultured Salinivenus sp.
GCGACGAACACCGTGAGTTCGCCGGTGCCCGGCAGGAACATCACGTTCAGGAACGTCGCGAAATTGACGTTTCCGGAGATGTACGCCAGCGCAATCAGGCCGAGCGAGACGAACGCCGTGACCCCCGTCGTGAGGCCGTCGAGGCCGTCGGTCAGGTTGACGGCGTTGGAGACGGCCGTGATGATGAATACGGCTACCGGCAGGTACACGACCCAGCCCAGGTCGACCCCGAGCTCCCAGAACCGGAAGAGGTCATAATCGACCACCTGATCCTTCAGGAAGGGCATGAACGTGAAGGTGTTGTACGCCGCAAAGTCGGGGTGAAAGTAGAGCACACCGCCCACCAAGAGGCCGACGCTCCCCTGCCCGGCGACCTTGTACCAGGGATTGAGCCCCTCCTTCTGCTTCTTCACCGTCTTCACGTAGTCGTCGGCGAAGCCCACGACGCCGAGCCCCCCCATGGCCACGAGGGCCAGCCACACGTACGTGTTGGCGATGGCGCCCCAGAGCAGCGTGGCGCCGCCCACCGCCAGCAGGATGATAATGCCGCCCATCGTGGGGGTGCCGGCCTTGTGGACGTGGCTCACGGCCCCGGCCGCCTCGCCCTCGCGCACCTGTTCGCCGAGCTGCTGCCGCCGCAGCCACCGGATGATGCCCTGCCCCGCCCACAGCGCGATGCCGAGCGCCGTAATGGACGCCAGTGCCGCCCGCACGGTGATGAACTGAATCACCTGGAACCCGGGCGGCTCGTACAGCTGGTCAATGTAGTCGATGAGGTAGTAGAGCATCGCGTCGCCGCGCTTCGCGGTATGGAGGGGTGGAAGGATGGAGGGATGGACGTCTGGACGTGTATCACTTTCACACGTCCACACCTCCATACATCCATGCGTCCATTCCTAGCGAGAAAAGTATTTTCGAGCGATCTCTCGGTCGTCGAAGGGGCGCGTGTCGGTGCCGATGGTCTGGGTCGTCTCGTGGCCCTTCCCGGCGATGACCACCACGTCGCCGGGCGCCGCCCGGTCGGCCGTCGCCTGGATCGCTTCCTCACGGTCCACGATCCAGCGCATCGCGTCCGGGCGCTCCACCCCGTCGCGGATGTCGTCCAGGATGGCCACCGGGGCTTCCGTGCGCGGGTTGTCGCTGGTCACGATGACGCGGTCGGCCTGCTGCTCGGCGATGCGGCCCATCGCGGCGCGTTTGCTCGGATCGCGGTCGCCCCCGCAGCCAAAGACGCACCAGAGCGTCGCGCTTTCTGGCTTCGTGTCGCGCACGGCCCGGAGGATGTTCTCCAGCGCGTCGGGCGTGTGGGCGTAGTCCACGACGACCGTCGTCCCGTCGTCGAAGCGCAGCGGCTCGAAGCGACCCGGCACGGGCGGCGCCTCGGCCAGGGCGTCGAGCACAGCGGTCGGCGCAAAGCCGAGGGCCGTGCCGACCCCGTAGGCGGCCGCCAGGTTGTAGGCGTTGAAGCGACCCGCCAGCCGGAAGGCGCGCTCCCGCCCGTCGATCTGCAGGCGCAGGCCGTCAATTCGACTCTCTAGGACGGAGACCTCGAGGTCCGCCCCTTCCTCGAGGGCAAAGGACCGCACCGCGGCCTCCGTGTCGGCCACCATCGCCGACCCCGCCTCGTCGTCGGCATTGTAGAGGGCCGTGGCGTCGGGGCCGAGGCCGTCGAACAGCCGCTTCTTGGCCGCGCGGTACGCCTCGGGGCTGCCATGATAATCGAGGTGGTCGACCGAGAGGGTGGTAAAGATCGCCGTCTCGTAATCGAGCCCGTGCACCCGACGCTGGTCGAGGGCGTGGGACGACACCTCCATCGCGCAGGCGGTACACCCGGCGCTCACCATCTTCCGAAGCGTCCGGTGCAGGTCGAGCGGGCCCGGCGTCGTAAGGTCCATCTTGGTTGTCTCAGCGCCCGTTCGCACCTCGATCGTGCTGAGGAGCCCGGCTTTCGTCCCGAGCGCCCCAAGCAGGTGATGCACCAGATAGGCCACCGTCGTCTTGCCGTTGGTGCCCGTCACGCCCACGAGGCGCAGGTCGTCGGCCGGGTCGCCGTAGAGCGCCGCGGCCGCTTCCGCGAGGGCCACGCGCGAGTCTGTGACGCGGACGAAGACAGTGCCGGGAAAGCGCTCGCGCGCCCGGTCCGGCACCGCCTCGCACACGACGAGACGAGCACCCTTTTCTACCGCCATGTCAATGAACGAATGTCCGTCGGCGTCGACGCCGCGAATCGCGACGAAGGCGCCGCCCGGCTCAACGTCCCGACTGTCGTCCGTCAGGGCGTCGATTGTAAGTGTGTCGGGGTCGGTGTCCGACCCGCTACGTGTCTTTTCGATCAGCCCTGCCTCCCGAAGCCGACGCCGGAGTGCCGGCCAGTCGAGCGCGTCGGCCCCGGTGTTCGGAGCCTGGGGCGTACGTGTGGAATCGGGGCCCGCCATCGGCTCATTGGGATGCCGCGAGGGACACGCGATTGGGGAGCGGCGCGCCCGGCTCGGGCCGCTGGCGCACGATCGTCCCCTGCCCCCGAAGCCGCGACTGGACCCCGTGACGTTGCAGCCACGCCACGGCCCGGCGCGTGCTGCGCCCGGTGAGGTCGGGCATCGCGTCCGGTTGCTCCGGAGGGAGGGCCTCCGCCGAGGAGTGAGGCTCTGCCAGTGCCTCTTCGGAAGCCGAGGGCGCGTCCCGAGTCGTCCGGTCTACCACCTCTGGGAAGGTGCCGGCCCAGCGCCGCGCCACGCGCCGAAACACCGGGGCGGCCACGTCGCCGCCGTAGAGGCCCGCGTTGGGGTTTCCCAGCGTTACGAGCAGTGCCACCTTCGGATCGTCGGCCGGGAAGAAGCCCACGAACGACGCGCGGGCCTCTTCCGTCGAATATTCTCCGTTTGTAACCTGGAGGGCCGTGCCCGTCTTGCCGGCCACGCGGAGCCCGTCGATCTGCGCGTTGGTGCCCGTCCCACTCTCCACGACCCGCTCGAAGGCCGACCGGAGCGTGTCGGCCGTTTCCTCCTCGAAGGCGCGGCGGATGGGGTCCGGTTCGTTTTGCCAAAGGGTCGTGCCCGTCACGTCCTGCCGCTCGGCCACGACGTACGGCTTCATGAGGAGCCCCCCGTTCGCCAGTGCACTGTAGGCCGTAAGCAGTTGGAGCGGCGTCACGGCGACCTCGTAGCCGATGGCCATCGAGGTCTGCGTCGTTGCGCTCCACTGGGGCGGCCGCTTCAGGACCCCGCTCACCTCGCCGGGCAGATCGATCCCCGTGGGATGACTGAAGCCCATGTTGCGGGCATACTGGTAAAAGGTGCCTGCGTCGAGCCGATCGACCGTCTTGGCCATCCCGACGTTGCTCGACTTCGCGATGACGTCGGCAAACGGGATGGTGCCGTGGGCGTGGACGTCCTTCATCGTGTGGCCGTGAAAGACGGCCCATCCCTCGCCGGTCTCCACCGAGTCGTCGAGCCCGATGATGCCCTGCTCGATGGCCGCCACGGCCCCCACGAGCTTGAACGTCGACCCCGGCTCGAAGCGATCGGTGACGGCCCGGTTGCGGCGCGCCGCATCAGAGGCGGCCGCCGGACGATTGGGGTTGTAGGCCGAGACGTTGGCCATGGCGAGGACGGCCCCCGTGTTTGGATTCATGGCCACGGCCGTGCCCCAGTCGGCCCCGCTCTCTTGCACGCCGCGACGCAGCTCGTTTTCGAGCGCGGCCTGGCGCACCAGGTCGACCGTGAGCACGAGGTCGTCGCCCCGCTCCGGCTGCACCACCGTTCCCCCCACGTACGCCTCGATGCGCCCGCTCCGATCCCGCCGCACGATGCGGCGACCCGGCGTTCCGCGCAGGGTGTCGTCGTAGGCCAGCTCCAGTCCGGCGAGGCCCTGTCCATCGCCCCCCACATGCCCGACTACGTGGGCCGCCGTGGTGCCGTAGTTGTAGCGCCGCCCAAACTCGGGCGTCAGGATTACGCCGGGCACGTCCCACGCCTCAATGCGCTCCTGTTGGCGCGGCGGAAGGCCCTCCCGCAGCTTCACGTACTGCGGACTGTGCCGCGTCTCCACCTGTCGCCGGTACCGAGCGGCCGGGACCCCGGTCAACGACGCCAACTTGTCAAAGAACGACCCCGCCTGGTTCTGAAATCCCTCCACCGTGGGGTCGAGGGCCAGGTCGTACCGGGCCGTATTGATCGCGAGGCTGCGACCGTCCCGGTCGAGAATGGCGCCCCGCATGGCCGGAATCTTGAGGGTAGACCGGGCCTGCTCCCGGACCTGGTCCCGGAGGGCATCGGTCTCGGTCGCCACGATCCGGCCCATCTGCGCGGCCACAGCCAGCGGGACGAGGCCGAGCAGCGTCAGCACCACGTACATCCGGGCCAGAATTTGGTCCTTGGGATTCATGGCGATTGCAAATTGCGAGTGGTGAGTTGCGAACGGGGGCTCTGCCCATTCCCAATTCGAGACTCGTCATTCGATAGTGACAGGGGATCCGTAAGTGAGGCTCTCCTTCAGGCCGAGCTCCCCGGCGCGCTCGTAGATCACCGACGGCCCGGTGCGGCGGTCGTAAGCGCCCTTCAGCCGATTGTGCTTCAGGTGCAGTTGCTGGTTCTCACTGCGGGCCTGTTGAAGCCGATTGTACAGGTCGGTCGTGGCGTGGACGTGCCCCACGTAGAGGGTAAACCCCCCCGCGACCGCAAGAATGAGGAGCGCAAAGCGCAGGGTCGACACGTTCTCCAGGAACGTGTCGTCGGAGGACGTGCGCCGCCGATTCTGCGACGGCTCGAGGTCCTCCCAGCCCGGGAGGGCCGTGCCGTGCCGGACCCAGCCGTCGGACGCAGTCTCCGACGTGTCGGGGCCGCTCGGAGCCCCGTCTCCGGACCCGTGCCAGAGCACCCGTCCTGGGCGCTCCTTTCCACGATCGCTGCTCGTATGTGAAGAGCCGCTTCGTCTGCTCATCGTCTTGCTGAGTCCGAATTCAACTGAGGTTCTGAGGGCCGCCGGGAGGATCTACGAACGTGGAACCGGGGTTCCGAGCTCTTCGTCGTCCCGCCGCTCGGCGACCCGGAGCCGAGCACTCCGCGCCCGCGGATTGGCCTCCACCTCGGCCTCTTGGGCCTCGATGGGGCCGCGGGGCGTCTCGCGCCACGGGGCCACGAGGTTTCCGTACAGGTCGCGCCGCGGCTCGCCTTCGAAGTTGCCGTAGCGGAGATACCGCTTCGCCCGCCGATCTTCCAGCGAATGGTAGCTGATCACGGCAATGCGCCCGCCGGGACGGACGCTCGCTGTGGCTTGCTCCAGGGCGCGTTCCAGTTCATCCAGCTCGCCGTTCACCACGATGCGGAGCCCCTGGAAGACGCGCGTCAGGCTCTTCACCGTATCGGGGGGCGGCACGGTGGCCTCCACCACCTCCGCGAGGTCACGCGTCGTCTCAAGCGGACGGGCCTCGACGATGGCTCGGGCAAGGGTGCCTGCCCGTGGCTCCTCCCCGTACCGGCGGAGCGTGTCTCGAAGGTCGCGCTCGCCCCACTCGTTAACGATCCGCTCGGCGGTGAGGCCGCGCTCCGGATCCATTCGCATGTCGAGCGGCCCTTCCTCCCGAAAGCTGAAGCCGCGCTCGGGGTCGTCGATCTGATGCGACGAGACCCCAAGGTCCAGGAGCACCCCATCGACGGGCAGGAACCCCTCCGCCTCCAGCCGTTCGCGGAGGCGGCCAAAGGTGCCGTGCACCGCCCGGAAGCGCCCGGCCTCGCGCTCGTCGGCAAGGCGATCACGGGCCGCCGCCAGTGCCTCCCGATCTCGGTCCATCCCGAGCACGCTCCCCTCTGGATCGAGTGCGTCGAGCAAAGCCTGGGCATGCCCGCCCCCACCAAGGGTGGCGTCTGCGTAGCGGCCGGCCGGGTCGGTGACGAGCCGGGCCTGTACGTCGTGTGAAAGAACAGGTGCGTGGTAGTCGGTGGCGTATCGGAGAGGATCACCACCATCAGAAGAATCGTCCTTCGGGTCCCGCGTAGACATGACTCCGTATGGACCGTGGCCGCTAAGGACACGCCGCCTACATGCTCATCACACGTTCGGCAAGCGTCTCGTAGTCGGCCGGTTGCTCGTTGAGATAGCCGTCGAACTGTTCCGGATTCCAGATCTCGATGTGATCGAACGCCCCGAGGATGAGGGCCGACCCGTCCAGGCCGGCGAACTCACGAAGCGGATTGGGAATGCTGATGCGTCCCTGCCCGTCGAGCGAATCTTCGTCGGCCCACATCATAATGATGCGGACGAAATCGCGCGCCTCCCGATTGTACATGTTCAGCTCACCGATCTCCTCTTCGATCGAAGACCAGCGGTCCATCGGGTAGAGAAAAATGCACTCTTCGAAGCCCCGCGTAATCGTGAATGTCTCCTTCGCCTCAGGCGACATCGCATTCCGCATCTTGGCTGGGATGGCCACCCGGCCCTTGCTGTCTACGGAATGTTCGGCCTGCCCTTTGAACACCATGGCGAGAGGAGCCCCACGTGCAGCACGGCGGAACGGCAAACGAGAACGGCGAAGCGAGAGGGAGCCCCTGGGACAATTCCCCACTTTTCCCCACGCCCTCCACAATGTATGGGTTTCCTCCCCAATGTCAAGGCGTATCGCCGAAAAAAGCTGTTTTCGGGCCGAAAATGGCGCATGTCCAAATTATGTGCACATGCGATTTGGCCGGGCTGAGCGGGGAGTTCCCCCCCTTGGGTAAAAATGTTTTCACCACCCCAAATTACAGGGTGAAAACTTTTTCACCCCCTCTTCCCTTGCCGCGCTCTCGTCTGCACACATATGTTATGCACGTGGACACGGAGCCTTGGACGCCGGATTCCTCCGCTCCGCTCGTTGCCTTCCTCCAGCCCCCCGCTCTGGCCCATGAAGAAAGAACGCCTCACCCAGCGCCAAAACGAGGCCTATGAGTTCATTCGGGGCTATCTCGATCGCAACCGGAAGCCCCCCACGCTGCAGGAGATTGGCGACGCCCTGGGCATCTCGTCGACGAACGGGGTGTACAAGCTGCTGCGGACGCTCGAGAAGAAGGGCTGGATCGAGCGCAACAAGCACGAGGCGCGGAGCATCCAACTGACGGACCAGAAGCAGCATCCCCTCGGGGTGGGTGGGGGACTGCCGAATCTCCCCATTGTGAGCCGCACACCCAGCGACGAGCCGGAGCAGCTTCGCGAGCGCCCGACGGGCACGCTCTCAGTCGACGATCGGCTCTTGCGCAACGCTCAGGACCCGGAGGCTTGTCTCCTCGGACCGGCGGGCGACGACGGGATGGACGGGGCCGGGGTCCGGAAGGGCGACCTGCTTTTGATCGAAGAGATGGACTGGGCCGACCTGGAGAACGGGACGCTCGCCGCCGCCCTGGTAGAGACCCAACTGCTGGCCCGCGAGTTTCACTTCGCCAATCGAAAGCTGCACCTCCGCCCCGCCGATCGCCACTACGCCGAGGAGACGTTCTCGCCCAACGATCCCGGCTGCTATATCATCGGTCGTGTGCTGGGCCTCATCCGCACGCTCTGACTGCGTTGGAAGATTGGCACGTTGACCGTTGGGCCTCGACTGTACCCGCGCGCTCCCCCAGACGACTACGATTCACCGTACGACTCCGGCACAACGACATTAAATCAGCGAAACGGTGCGATTGGGGAAGGAGCCGGGAGGCCCGACGGCTGGATTCCGAGCGAAGCAAGGAACTGCTGTCGGAGTGTCCTCCGCAAAGACAGGCACCTTCAACATTCGGTCGCATGTCGATTCCGTGAGTTGGCGGAGGAGCCATTGCCATGAAATGCGACGACCGCGGACGACGGACGGCCGCAGGGGATGACCTTCGCAGGGCTCAGGCCCCCGACCGCCGATCAACACCGAGAAACAGCCGTCCGCGGCGCTGGGAACGGAGTGACCGAGTACTCCCGGGGTGTCCGCTGTCCGCCGTCTCTTTTGAGGGCCGCACGGCTTCTGGACCCTAACTCACAGACTTGAAATGCCACCCAACATCCAAACGTTCAACGCGCCAACGTGT
>CAZRPQ010000085.1:0-1216 GCA_964601725.1 uncultured Salinivenus sp.
TTTTCAGCATCACCGTTTGATTTCTCGCCTCAGACATGACCCCTGAACGTCTCGTTCTCGACGAGTTTGGCCCGTACACGGAGACGCAAACCGTGGACTTTGAGGCGCTGAGCGCCCAGCAGCTCTTTTTGATTCACGGGCCAACGGGGTCCGGCAAGTCGAGCCTGCTGGACGCGATCTGCTTTGCCCTCTACGGAGAAACCTCCGGAAACGAGCGCGGCGGAGGCGAGATGCGGAGCGACTTTGCCAGCCTCGATGAGCCGACGGAGGTGACCCTCGACTTCCGCCTCGGGGAGGAGCGGTACCGCCTGCGGCGCCGCCCGAAGCAGACCCTTGCCAAGAAGCGGGGAGACGGGACGACCGATAAGAGCCAAAAAGCCACGCTTTACGACCGGTCCGAAGCGAACTCGCGGCCGGAAGACGGAAGGTCCGTTGCAGATGGCATGCGGGACGTAAATGGGACGGTAAAGGAGCTTCTGGGCCTCGAGAGCGAGCAGTTCCGGCAGGTGGTGGTGCTTCCGCAGGGGAAGTTTCGCCAGTTCCTGTCGGCCGGCTCCACGGAGCGGGAGGACATCCTGAAGGTGCTTTTCGAGACCGGCCGCTACGAGCGGCTGGAGGAGATCGAGGACCTTCGCGAAGAGCTCGAATCGGCCGACGAGCGGTACGAGAATGTTGGGTTCCTCTCCGACGTGGCCCGCGGGAAGAACCGCCAGCGAATGAGCCTGCAGCGGTTTGTGCTTGCGACCCGGCTGGAGGAGGTGCTTCAGGTGGCCAACGATCACATCGAGCACATGACTCAAAACCGATATCACCTCCTGCGGGCCGAGGAGGTGCGGGACCGAAGAAGTGGGGCCGGGCTCGACCTGCTCGTCTACGATGCCCAGACGGGCGAGCGCCGCCCGGTCTCGACGCTTTCGGGCGGCGAGGGGTTCATGACATCGCTCTCCCTCGCCCTCGGCCTCAGCGACGTGGTGCAGAGCGTGTCTGGCGGGCGCCATCTGGAAACCCTGTTCATCGACGAGGGATTTGGCAGCCTGGACCAGGAAGCCCTAAACCGGGCGATGGAGGCACTTTCGGACCTGCGAGACACCGGGCGGCTCGTGGGCGTCATCTCTCACGTCTCGGAGCTGAAGCAACGCATCCCAACCCGACTGGAGGTGGAGCAAACCCAGCAGGGAAGCACTCTATCGATGACTGTATAAGTGGCGACTGCATG
>CAZRPQ010000085.1:1316-7979 GCA_964601725.1 uncultured Salinivenus sp.
AGTGGCGACTGCATGCGTGGTCTCACGGCGGGTGGCCTCACAGACCCCCCTGCTGCCCGAGCTCAGTCTCGAATCGAGAAAAAACCGAGTGCCCGGCAGCGTCCGGCCTCGCGGGGCCTGAGTGTCTTTCCCTCGGGTTCCCCTGCTTTTGGAGAATCCCCCGCATTCGAAAAGCACCCGCACTTCCGATAAGCACCCGGATTTTCCAATTGCAGCGGGCACTGCGCACCTGAGGGGGCGTTTCACTCTTCAGTAGCCACAAGCATCGCCACGGCCCGACGCCAGCACGATCCGACGTCGGGACAAGCCGTAGCAGAGCCCCCCAAACTCCCATGCCCGACCCCGTTTCTGCTCACCAGTCTGTTGACCAGAAGGTTCTCACCGACCCGGAGCGTGCCCGGCAAGACGACCGGCCCGACCGGGCCTTCTACCGAGACCCTCGTCTTGTCCACCACGTCGACGAGCGCTTCCGCGAGCGCCTCACCGACCTCTACCGCGAGAAGCTGGAGGCGGAGGCCGATGTCCTTGACCTGATGAGCAGCTGGGTCTCTCACCTGCCGGAAGAGATGGATCTGGGCCGCGTTGTAGGCCATGGCATGAACGAGGAGGAACTGGCCGCCAACGAGCGACTCACCGACTACTTTGTCCAGGACCTGAACGAAAAGCAAACGCTCCCGCTTGGCAGCGAGGCCTTCGGCGCCGCGCTCTGCGCGGTATCGGTGCAGTATCTGCAGCACCCAGAGCAGGTGTTCGCGGAGGTCGCCCGGGCGCTTCGGCCCGGTGGAACCGTCATCGTGAGCTTCTCGAACCGGATGTTCGCCCAGAAAGCGATCCGGGCCTGGCGGGAGGCGACCGGCCGGGAGCGGTGCCGGCTTGTTGGGAGCTACCTGGAGGCGGCCGGCCTGTTTGGCGAGCCGGAGGTGATCAGCGAGAGCCCGCTGGTGCCCCCGACGGAGCGCTTCCTCGGCGGGGCCCCGGACCCGTTCTATGCGGTTTGCGCCCGGAAACGCGTCTAGCGAAGCATGCCCGGTAGGGGTGCCCATCACGGGGCTCAAATCGAATGCGGCAGGGGAGGAGGGCCCATAGCCTCCTCCATCAGTTTCGCCTTCTCCCCCCTATAGAGCGAAACTGAGGCCGCTCAGACGCAGTTGGGTCGGCCGGATTGGTCGGTTTTCCCGGCGGAACCGGGGAATCTCTTGCGTTGAGGACGCGAAGACGAAACTCATCGGGCCCACCAGGACGGCCAAAATCGCTCCTGGGCAGAAGTCTTCTCACCCTGGAAACTTCCCTCAGGCCAACGGCCGAAGTAGGGCCGAAAATGCAAGTTTAGTTGAAAAGAGGGAAAGGGGTTCTTCCTCCACGATACGCCGATTTGTCACGAGCATCGTACCTTACGTACCCTTAGGGTCGAGAGATTATAACTGGAGACGAGTCGAACATAGAGGCGTACCACCCCCCATCGCATTTTCTGGAAGTGAAGAACTGTCCATTGTAGCCGGTTAACTCCAAAAAGCTCAATTCCGAGTCATTGGACCGTCTCTCTTGCATGATCGGCAAGGTGATAAGCTCCCGGGTCGGTCATGTCCATTCGACTCGTCCTGTTGCGGAATCCAGCCCAAAGGAACGTGAAGCTACTGAAGAATGGTGATCCGTCCAAACTCTTCGGCGGCCCCGCCTTCCAGATCTGCCCTCACCCGATAGAAGTACTGCCCAGAGGCAAGCCGTGAGGCGTCCACCTGGAGCGTCTGTCCCGTGCCGGCCGCCACAGGCCGCTCGATGGTCTGTACCCGCTGACCGAGCGTGTTGTAAATCTCGACCGTCACGTCCGTGCGGGCCGGCAGGTCCATCTCAATGGTGGCCTGTCCCCCCAAGACTGGGTTCGGATAGCTTCCGTCCAGGGCAAACTTGTCCGGGAGGACGGAGCCGATCTCCGTGCCCTCAACTGAAAGCCGGGTGCTGGTGAGCGGCTGTGCGTCGGGGCCCGCTAGCTCGCTGGCCGTAACCTCCAGCGTGAAGGCTGTCCCCTTCTCTACGCCGCCGACTGCGCTGAAGCGCAGAGTCACCAGCGAGGCGCCGGAGCCCAGCTTCATGGGCTGATCGCCGCTCTGATCGAACCAACTGAGGCGGACGGCGCCCTCCTCGGCCGTGCTCATCACGTTGCGGTCCGTCTCCGCCACGCCTCGAAAGGAGACCTTATCGGCGGGGAATTCAATCTCCAGGCTGTAGGAGCCGACCGTCGCGGCGTCGTCAAGGCGCACCGGCACCTCGAAGGTCTTCTCTCTCTCCACGCCGCGCAGGTCGCTCTCCCTCTCCAGCTCGGCGCTCGGCGAGGCGCCGTTGGCGGTGGCCACCGCACTGCCGCCACTCTGCTCGGCGCCGCTGAGGTCCGCGTCGCCATGGGCGGCGGCCAGCACTGAGACGTTAGCGTCACCCCCGTCGGTCACGTCGGCCGTGTCGGCAGTGGTGGCCCAGTCGCTGGCCTCGAAGGTCGTCCCCTCCGGGTCGTTGAAGAAGAAGGCCATGTTCAAGGCGTCGGTAGCGTTGGCGTTGTCACTGTTATTGACGTCGGCCACCTCCTTCTGAAAGTCGTCGAGGAAGGGACTGGTCCCCACGTAGCCCCCAACGGTCCGATTGGCGTCCGTGGCATTGATCTCGCCGCTCGGAATGTCGCGGTCGATCTGCGGCTCCACGACGTACTCACCGGTCCGAACGTCGACACTGAAGTTGCCGTCGCTGTCGGTCGTGTCCATCGCGGCCGTGTCTCCGGACACTGCGGACACCTTGACGGGAACGCCGCTCAGCGGTCGCCCGTCGGTGAGGCCGTTTTCTCCCTCTCTCGGGTAGGCCACGGAGCCCGAGATGGTGACAAAGATCGCCTCTACGTTGACAGTCACTGTCGCAGCGTCCGTCGAGTCCCCGTCGCTTACCTTGTAGACAAACTCCTCGATGCCGGCAAAGCCCTTCTCCGGACTGTATTCAAAGGAGCCATCTTTCCCAAGCGTCAGACTTCCGTTCGAGGGACTGGATGCCACCGACGCGCTCAGGGAGTCCCCGTCCAGGTCACAGTCATTGCCAAGAACGCCGGGGGCCTGGGCCGTCAGAACCTGATCCTCCACCGACGAAAAGGCGTCGTTGGAGGCAATCGGAGGATTGCCGTCGTTGCCTACGAGCCTGACGAAGCTTTCAAAGTCGTGGAGGGCAAACTGACCTGTCTCGACTGTGTCCCCGAGTGCTGAGACGCTTTGGTTGAGAGCCGAGAGGTCGGAGTAATCCTCAGGACGCAAAGCTATGACTCTCTGTTTGAGGGCAAAGTGGTGGGAAACCTCACGGACTTGCTCTGCTCGCTCGCGAGGCTCTCTCTCACCGTAGGCCATGAAGTACGCCCGGTCTACGATCGGGGCAATATCACGGTACGTAGAATCTGGCCAGAAGAGGGGGACCGATACCGTTAGCCTACTGTCACCAATTACCTTGCGAGTTTCGCGAAGAACCTCCAGGTACCGCCGGAGATACTCCTCCTCCCGCTGGTCGAAGTCGTCATACGCGTGGGGCTCTATGTTCAGGTGCAGGGGACTTCCCTCCAGGTCAATGCCCTTGATTCGCGACCGCACGTCTTCTAAATCACCGGAGCGTACCCAATAGTTAGGGGCTAGAAGAAACTCAGTCGTGATCCCGCTTTGCCGGGCTCGTGCTTTCAGGGTGTCCACCTTTTCGATAGGAGCCCCCTTTCCGATTGACAGGAGGAGCCGATCGACATCCTGAACCTGGGCGAGTTCGAGGATAGAACTGACGTTTTGGCTGCGGAGGGCATCGGACCAGACGTAGAGAGCCGTATGTTCTCCGAAGCGACTTTCGCATCCGATGTCATCGGCTTTCACCTGTGCGCAAGACATCCCAGCGAGCCCAACGGATATAAGAACAAAGAGGAGCTTTGTAGTTTTTCTCATGAGGAATGAGTGATGGGCTGATCAGCACAACGTAACCCCAGATTCTCCGATCTTCGGTTCCGTCACTGGTGCAAGACCGTTTCAGAAGGCAGCAGGAAAAAAGACGAACTTTCTGCTTCTCAGCAGGAAGGAAAAACAGTCAGGCTCCCCCAAATTTGGCGAGGACGAGACGTATCCAAGAAGGTCGGCCCCTATCTATTACGCAAGGGACCTGGTGGCCAAGAGACTGCTCCATCAAAGCCTCTTCCGCAGCCTACTCGCGTTACTTACGTCTTGCGGGTTGCCATGCAGGGCAGATGCAAGACAGACCGCTGCGTAAAGAAATATGGGCACCAAGGTCAGGATCGAGACCACTGAAGACAGGCCGAGCATAAAAGCCGGGGAAAAGATTCGCGTACAACTAGCGCCTGTTTTGCAGAACAAGAAACGTGCCACCCGGATCTTTAGCCAGATGCACCTCCGCCGTTTTGGGGACGCGGGTGTTTTCTTTTCCGGAGGGTAGATTTGACGGCCAGCGATGGAGCAATGGTCTGTGCAGGTCAAAAATCTGTGCAGGTTAAGAAGAGGGCCAATGCCCCTCAACCGGCCATACGACCTGTGTGGACGACTTCCTGGATGCGCAGGTCCGACCTCTCTAGCTCTACGCTGAGGCCGAGTTTGGAAAGCAGTCGATCGACGAGCATTCGGCCCGTAACCTCCCGGCGGTAGGTATACCCTGTGGTCGATATACAGCGGACATTTCTGGTTTTTGACCAGCAGACGGAGCAATCCGACGCCCGCAACGGACATGTTCAGGTGAAAGTCGACCTTGTTCTTCGCCTCGCGCTTGGCAGTGTGGAAGACCAGGGAGGGCCCCCACCGCGTGGTCGATGCCACAGTCCCAAGAAAATCCGTCCTCTGTCCCAACCGGGGGTGAACCTACAACTTGTTAGTCGGAGGTCAGGGCAAGTCTTCGCAGCCCGGTTTCAAACGAGCACTTTCTACTTACCAGTCACCCAAGGCGAAGTCGTCGACATCGACGTGATGGACCCGGGCCAGTACGTCGGACCAGTACGGACGCCTCATTGGCCGCGTCCAGAACGGGTCGACGGCCCTGGCGCGGATGCTGGCCTGTCACGGCGTGGCGTGGCACTCTCGGCGGTATCCGACGTCCGAGCGGCTGAGGGAGTTGGAGCAGGAAGCGCGCGCCGAGGATCGTGGATTGTGGAAACAGAGCGCCCCCACGCCTCCGTGGCAGTATCGGCGTAGAGGAACTGAAATCGATGCAGAGGGGGGCGGCTCCACCGTCGCTGCCGTCGTCGCTGCCGTCCTCTCTGGTGTAATGGGATTCGCGGGTTCTGGCGCACTCGCCAACGGGGCGCAACGGGCGTTGTGATTGTCGTCGCCGCGCTTCTTCTTTGGACAAGCAGACGGAGTAGCAGCCTTTTCACCTCCACCCCGTCCGGTGGCAGTTTTGAATTTTAGCGTCCCTCTCAGTTCAGGACTATTCAGGACTGGGCGGCCCCAACGCGCGCAATGTCAAAGTGCAAAAGCGCAGTAGGTGAAGCCTATCCCGTCGGCCACCAACACGGATGCGCGGGTTTGTTCACCGCCACGGTGTTCACTCTCGGCACCACTAGCACAAGCCAATTCGAACCATGGGCCAACTTGAGTATCTCGTCGCCCTCATTTCGATCATCGTCGGCCTCGGCCTGACGGACTTGGCCCAAAGCTTCCGGGAACTGATCCGCCCCGGCCACGCCGTGAAGTGGGACGGGCTCCCCCTCGCCTGGTCAGCATTTGTATTTCTTATCACCATCCTCCTCTGGTGGCAGGGATTCGGCGTCCTGAAGGAACCAGGCGTCGCAGGCGGGACGGGTCCGTTCTTCCTGACGTTCTTGCTGTTTTTCCTCCTTCTGTATCTGTGCTGCGCGTTTGCACTTCCGGACCCTGATTGGGAGAGATCTTCCGGCGGTGCCGAGCCGACAGGCTCTTCCGAGCATGGGCTAGACCTGGAAGCCTTCTACTTCTCAACAGGGCACAGGAGATGGTTTTTCGGGCTCCTGATCGGGTTTTGGGTAGCGTTGATGGTTGCCGATCAGCTCACGTTCGAATCGAGAGGTCTTGCCCAGCGCTTGAAGTCGGCCCTGCCAGCTGTAGGACTGATCACGCTCACGGCGGTCCCCATCCTCACGGACCGGCGGTGGGCACACTGGATAGTGATGGCGATGTTAGGGGGGCTGGTTGGCGCGGAAGCGGTCAGGGATATTCTTCTCTGAGTGGGAGCGATCCTGATCGCCACGACCTAATGCCCATAATTCACGCTCCCTTTGTTGCGCTCCTGGGGGCCACACCACCTTTCTGTCCAAAGGGGCTGATCTTCTGTACGCAGTTCCCGTGTTTCTCTACACAGGAAGGGCTGTCGAGCTTCCCTCTTTTCTCCTGATAATTGGCTTCGGGTACCTCGGATTTGCGGGCTCCCGGGTGTTCGCCACGAGTTGGAAAGGTGCAGTGAAGGGGGTATTTACCGGGGGCTGGGCTTTTGTGCTGCAGGTCTCTGTGTTTGGTCTTAGCGCGTGTATCTACGCCTTAGGGCAGGCCATGTGGTATCATGGGGATGGGAGTACCTGACGGCTGAGGCCGTCCTGGCCTCTGCTATCATTTTGTGCTGTTCCTTCTCCTGCATGCGGGGGGGCGTACTACCGTCTGCGGTAGCCCGTCCGTTGGCCTTCTGGGC
>CAZRPQ010000086.1:0-7812 GCA_964601725.1 uncultured Salinivenus sp.
TCCTGCAGCGCCTGCGCGACCTCGGCAACACGGTCCTCGTGGTGGAGCACGATCCGGTGACCATGCAGGCGGCCGATCAACTCGTGGATCTCGGCCCCGGCTCCGGCGCGTTCGGGGGCGAGGTCGTCTTCCAGGGCACCTACGACGAGATTCAAGAATCCGAGGACTCGCTCACCGGGCAGTACCTGAGCGGGCGCAAGGAGGTAGAGGTGCCCGACGAGCGTCGCCCGGTCGATGAGGACGATATGCTCGTCGTAGAGAACGCCCGGCAGCACAACCTCAAGCACATCGACGTGGAGATTCCGCTCGGCATGATCGTGTGCGTCACCGGCGTAAGCGGCTCCGGCAAGTCGACCCTCACGAACCAGACGCTCTACGAGGGCCTCCACCGCCTGAAGGGCGGCAGTGGGGACGGCAAGGTAGGGGCGCACGACACGATCCGCGGCCCCGAGAACGTCGACGCCGTGGAGATGGTGGACCAGTCGTCGATTGGGCGTTCGCCCCGCTCCAACCCCGCCACCTATACGAACGCGTTCGACGGCATCCGCCGGCTGTTTGCCGACACGCGGCAGGCCAACGTCCACGGGTACGACCAGGGCACCTTCAGCTTCAATACGAAGGGCGGCCGGTGCGAGGAGTGCGAGGGGCAGGGCGTCGTCAAAGTCGAGATGCAGTTTCTGGCCGACCTGTATCTGGAGTGCGAGGCCTGTGAGGGGCAGCGCTACAAGAAAGAGGTGCTCGACGTGACGCACCAGGGCAAGAACATCGCCGACGTGCTGGACATGACCGTCGACGAGGCGGCCGACTTCTTCGAGGGCGAACGGGCGGTGACCAACAAATTAGAAGTGCTTCAGGACATCGGCCTCGGCTACCTCACGCTCGGCCAGCCGTCCACCACGCTCAGCGGCGGGGAGGCCCAGCGCATCAAGCTGGCCAGCCACCTCAACAGCCGCTCCTCCGACCGCACGCTGTACATCTTCGACGAGCCGACGACCGGGCTCCACTTCGACGACATCAAGCAGCTCCTCGGGGCCTTCGAGCAGCTGGTCGCGAACGGGCACTCGGTAATCATCATCGAGCACAACCTCGACGTGATCAAGGCCGCCGATCACGTAATCGACCTCGGGCCGGAGGGTGGGGACGCGGGGGGCGAGGTGGTGGTGGCGGGGACGCCCGAAAAGGTGGCGGACTGTGACGAGAGCCACACGGGGCGGTTCCTGAAGGACGTTTTGCGTTAGGCGTTTTGCGTTGGGCGTTTTGCGTTAATCGATTGTTTTTCCTCGCAAAAACCTCAATCCCATCACGATGGCGACGGCGGAGCAGTTCGAAGACCTACGATGCTGGCAGACGGTATGAGCACGAGCTGATCGACGGCACGGCCCGCATCCGCCCCGTCGACAGCCCCCTGATCCTGCTGGCGATCCGCACAAGCGCGAACGCCTATTGCCGTCCACCCGATCCACTGGCCACAATCCACTGGCCACAAGAGGACGAACTGCTGGAACAGCACATCGTCGCATAAACTCCTCCGTTTCGAGCATGCATCGTTCACAGAAAAGGCACATCCCTATCGTTACCTCGTCAGGGTTCCGCGCGGCGTTATGACACTTGGACACTGGGGCCAATATCCTCACGCTGCCTGTTCGACCACTTGCTGGCCCCCTTCTACGAACGACTTTTCTTCTGTCTTCCACCGTCCGCATGGAAACTGCTACGAGTCCCCCGAGCACAGCACGCTCCGCCCGTTCTACCTACCGGCCGTCCAAACGTGTAGCCCTCTTTGCCGGGGCTTACAATCACATCGCCGATGGGGTGTCGCTGACCCTCAACCGCCTCGTCGATCACCTTGAGCGCCAAGGAGCCGCCGTGCGCGTCTTTGCCCCAACGGTCGACGACCCGCCCATCGACCACGCCGGCACCTTGGTTTCGGTCCCTTCCCTCCCGCTTCCGGGCCGCTCCGAGTATCGCCTGTCCCTTGGACTTTCGCCGTCGGCCCGGCAGGAGCTCGAGAAATTTGACCCGACGCTCTACCACATCGCTACGCCGGACCTGTTGGGCCGTCACGCGCTGAGCCGGGCTCAGTCCACCAACACCCCTGTCGTCGCCTCCTACCACACCCACTTCAGTTCATACCTCAAGTACTACCACCTCGGCCTCCTGGAGACGCCCGTCTGGAGCTACCTGCGCTCATTTTACCGTCAGTGCCAGCAGGTGTACGTCCCGACCGCCGCCATCGGGAAGGTGCTTCGCGACCACGGCATTACCGACGGGCTGCGCCTCTGGCAACGGGGCGTGGACACGACTCGATTCGCCCCCACGCACCGCTCCGACGCCTGGCGCCACGCCCACAGCATCGATGACGACGAGGTGGTCGTGACCTTCGTGAGCCGTCTCGTGTGGGAGAAGGGGCTCGACGTGTACGCCCAGGTCATCGAGCGCCTGGAGCGCCAGGGCGTGCCGCACCACAGCCTCATCGTAGGCGACGGGCCGGCCCGCGAGGCCCTGGAGGCCCGCCTTCCCAGCACGACCTTCGCCGGCTTCCTGGAGGGAGATGCGCTTGCGCGGGCCTACGCCTCGTCCGACCTCTTCCTGTTTCCCAGCGACACGGAAACGTTTGGCAACGTGACCCTCGAGGCCATGGCGTCGGGGCTCCCCACCCTCTGTGCCGACGCCGCCGGCAGTCGGGACCTCGTGGAGGACGGCACCACGGGCCGCCTTTGTCCGCCGGGGAACGTCGACGCGTTCACGGAGGCGGCGCGCACGCTCATCGCTGATGCCTCGCTCCGAAATCGCATGGGAGCGACGGCCCACGAGCGGGCCCAGGACTTTACCTGGCCGTCTGTTCTCGGCCAGATGAACCAGTATTACGACGAGGTGCTGGAGCATTCCTCCCAGACGGTCATGTCCCGGCCTCTCGCTCCAGCCAGCATGCCCGCGTAATACCGTTTTGAATACATCGTGTCGGGTCGACCGTAAACCGAATTCAGTAGACGGAAGACGGCCGATTCTCTTATCGACCTAGGACTCAACGTTTTAACGTTGGGTGGCATTTCAAGTCTGTGAGTTGACATCGATGGTCATTGACAGCGCCCGGTATGACCGCGGACCGCCGACGACGGACCGCCGTTTCTCGCTTGCCAACGGCGGTCCGCTGTCAGCCGTCTGCCGTCGTCGCATTTGAGGCTAATCGCTATTGACTCAACTCACAGATCTGGAATGCGACTTAACGTTGAAACGTCTGGAGCCCCAAAGCCGCCCAGAACAGACGGGTTGGGTCTGGTAGACCGACACTGTAGGCACAAATCCGTATAACCCCCTTCGGACTCGCCGGCTCCCGGCCCCGTGCGTCTCCTCTTCGTCTCCCACTCGCTGCCCCCCAGAGACCGTCCGCTCGATAACCTCGGCGGCATGCAGCGGGTGTCCCAGAAACTGCACGAGTCGCTCAACGCCAAGGCTGCCGGTGCCGACGCCCTGGACTACAACGCCATCCTGCTGCGCAGCGCCTGGAGCACGTTGCACGCGAAGGTGCCGTTTTTTCTCGCCAAGGCAGGGTGGAAGATCGGCCGTGCAGCGCGGAACGACGCGGTGGACGTCGTTCTCTTCTCGTCGATGGTAACCGCCAGTCTCGCCGTCCCCCTGCAGGGCCTGCTTCGCCGACACGGCGTCAAAACGGTGGCCGTCGTCCACGGCCTCGACGTGACGACGCCCTTCCCGCCCTACCAGTGGTTCGTGCCGAAGGTGTTCGACGCCCTCGACGCCGTTCTGCCGGTAAGCCGCGCCACCCGGGAGGCCTGTCGCGAGCGCGGGGCCGCCCCGAACGCCCTCCGCGTCGTGCCCAACGGAATCGACGTGGACCGCTTCCGGGCTCCCCAGGCCCGGGCCCAAGCCCGACAGGCCCTCGAACAGAGCATCGGGGCACCCGCCCCGCCGCCTCCGCCTGAGGGCCTCCTCCTCTGCAGCGTGGGGCGGCAGGTGAAGCGCAAGGGAACGGCCTGGTTCGTCGAGAACGTGATGCCGCGGCTCCCGGACGACGTGCACTACTGGATTGCGGGCGACGGGCCGCAGTCGTCCGCGATCCAGGACGCCATCGACCGGCACAACCTTTCTCCACGTGTTCGGTACCTCGGTCGCGTCTCGAACGACCCCCTTTCCCGTCTTTACCACGGGGCCGACCTCTTCGTTATGCCGAACGTGCCAGTCAAGGACGACATGGAGGGATTCGGCATCGTGCTGCTCGAGGCGGGGCAGTGTGGCACCCCCGCCATCGCGGCTCGGCTCGAAGGCATTCAGGACGTCATTACCGAGGACGTCAACGGTCACCTCGTCGCCCCCCAAGACCCGGACGCGTTCGTGGAGGCGATCGAGCCGTACCGCGGAAACCCGAAGGCGCTGGACGCCGCTGCCCAGCGGGCCCGTCAGCACACGGAAGCCACATTCGGCTGGGCGGCCGTGGCCGACACCTACGTGTCGGTGCTTCAGAGCGTGTGGCGGACGGGCACCCCCGGGGCTGGAAACCCGACCGGCGCGCAGAACGCCTCTGCTCTCGGCCCATAGCGCCGTACCACCCCACTCCAGGCGAGTCGCACTCGGGCTTCGCGGTGCAATGCTAGATAGCATCTCAAGTCTGTGAGTTGACATCGATGGTCATTGCCAGCGCCCGGTATGACCGCGGACCGCCGACGACGGACGGCCGTTTCTCGCTTGCCAACGGCGGTCCGCTGTCAGCCGTCAGCCGTCGTCGCATTTGAGGCAAATCGCTATTGACTCAACTCACAGGTCTGGAATGCGACCCAATGCTACAGATCTATGCGGATGACCCCCCTGCTCCCTTTCCCCCTTTCTCCCATTCTTCCTCGGCACAATTCCCGAGGGCGAAGCGTACAGTTTGTGCTTTTTGCTTCTATTCACTTCCGCTAGGGTTTTCCAATGCCCACCCGTCTCGCCCGCGAAATTGCCGAGTTGCGCAGTCGCCTCCTCGACATGGCCACGATCGTGGCCGAGCAGTTTACGGACGCCGTCGAAGCGCTGCTTGACCGCGACATCGAACGGGCCGAGCGCGTGGTGGCCCGCGACCGCGAGGTCGACGCCCTTGAACTGGAGGTCGACAAGTACTGCCAGCGCATCCTGGCCCGCCACCAGCCGGTGGCCACGGACCTCCGCACGCTCCTCACCGCCGAAAAAATCAACACCGACCTGGAGCGGATTGGGGACCACTGTCGCAACCTGGCCCGCAACGCCAAGCACGTGACCGAGGCGCCCGGCGTCCTCGATGCGGTGAGGATCCGTGAGATGAGCAAGACCGCACGCCGCATGCTCGACGAGGCCAAACAGGCCTTCCTGGATCAGAACGCAGACCTGGCCCGCAGCATCCCCGACCTCGACGACGAGGTGGACCGCCTGCACCACGAAAACTTCCAGGCACTGGTCGACTACATCCAGACGAATCCGGAGCACGCCGAAGTGGCCGCCCACCTGATTACGGCCAGCAAAGCCATTGAGCGCATCTCGGATCACTCCACGAACATCGCAAAGGGCGTCGTCTTCCTCATCGAAGGGGTCGACATCCGACACACCAGTGTACAGGAGGAAATGACGCCCCGAGATCTCGCGTCGCCGCTGCGGCCCTCGTCTTATTCCGAGTAGTCCTCCCTCCAGCGAAGCTGAGCCGCGACGGGACGGTGGTCCGAAATGGCCGCGTTCTCGTTGGGGGAGGGCACTCGTGCCGACACCACCTCCCACGCGGGCCCTGCCAGGACGTGATCGATCCGGACGAGGGGTCGATGAGCAGGAAATGTGCCCCCCGTACCTGCGCGCTGGAGCCCCGTCGCAATCTCGCGATAAGCCCACTGGTGGCGCGTGCTGTTGAAATCACCGACGACCAGCACAGGCCGCGTCTCCTGCTCAATGTGTCGGCGAATGATGCGGGCCTGCTCGGCGCGCCGCAGTGCTCCCGCCCGGTAGATCTGAAGAGCGGTCCGCCACTGGTCGAAAAGCTCTCCCGTGGCCCACATCTCCTCCGGGTTCATGCCGACGGTGTGGAGGTGCAAATTGTAGAGCACCGCCTCGCGTCCGTGCCAGGTGAAGTACGCCCGCGTGTATCGGGACCGAGGATTCGTGTCTCCTGCCAGCGGCAACGGATGCACCGTCATCGAGTCGAGGATGGACCGCCCGAGCACCGGCCGACGGATCCGCGTCTGCAGGGGATGCACACGTGGCGGCGCATATCCGAGGGACCCATCTAGGAGCCGCCGGATGGATCCCGAAGCACCGTCCAAGCCGGCCTGGACGGAGCGTCCCGTGTTCAGCCACGACTCTTGGAGGGCCAGCACGTCCGGGGTCTGCTCCTGCATCAACTCGTCCAGTGCCCGTCTCGACGCAGAGTCGTTGACGGTGGAGGGAGGAAGATTGAACGTCATCAGGCGGAGCGTCTCGGCCGCGGTTCCCGGCGCGTCCCCGCCGGCCAGGCGCGGCCCGAACCGGAGGGCAACGAGCCCAAGGAGCACCCCCGCGACAGCGACCCGTCCCCACGCCCGGCGGTAGAGGCCCCGTCCAAGAAGCACGCCCCCCACGAGGCCAACCCCCACCCCCAGCGGCAGCAGCACGACGGCAAACAGATCAGTCCACCAGAAGCGAGCGGGGGGAAGGTACGGCGCGGTGTAGCCGATGAGAAAGCCCCCGCACAACAGTCCAACCGCTCCCCACCCCAGGACCCGCAAAATGCGTCGGAGGATCGTCACGATAGAGTCAGTTGCAGAGCGTCCAAACGCAAGTGGGGCCGCCGCAAAATAGCGTCGTCACGCGCCGGGGCCCGCCGGTGGAGGCGCGTCTCGGGGAACCGTCTCTGTCCTCAACGACTTACGCCGTTTCGAGAACGTGAGACTCCGCGTCCAGGGCCGAGGGAACCGGAGAGGCTGTCTCCCGACGAACAACGGCTTCGATCTCCCGGACGAACCGCCGACGGGCACGGCGCACCCACGTCCGGAAATGCGTGTCTTCCTCAGAGTACTGGGAAAGCACCCCCTGTAAGCGATCAATGTCAAACTGAAAGCTGCGGACCCCCGCCCCCGCCCGCACCGCATCGACCGCGTTGCAGAGCTGCTCGTAGTGGCCCTCCACCGGCACCGCCTGAACGGGCGTCTGCAGATACATCGCCTCCGCGATCGATTCGAAGCCGGCGGTGGACACAAAACCCTGCCCCCGGGCCATGAGCGACAGAAATTTCTCGTCGTCGAGCTGATGAAAGGTCAGGGTCTCGTCGTACGACTCGACGGGCGCGGCGTCCGGGCGGTCCCAGAAGCAGTGGAGGCGCACCTCGGGGTGCCGCTCGTGCCAGCGGATGACCTCCTCAGCGTACCCGCTGTTCAGGATGTAGACGAGAAAGAAGGGCTCACTCCGGCCCTGCGGCTGCCGAAACAGATCGGCCCGCAGGAGCGGCGGACACACGGTCAGATTGTCCTCGGGGCGGTCGGGGGCCGGATAGAGGGAGAGGGCCAGGCGTCGCGTGGCGCCCCAGGCGGTCAGCCGGGCAAAGGCCCGGACGGCCTTCCGCTGCACCCTGTGCCCGTCCGGAAATCGATAGGCCGGATGGAAAAACATGTACTGATGCGCCACCGCCACGACCGGCGGGGACACCCGGTGACTTGCGGCGTAGAGGCCCATCAGGGGCTCAAAAAAGTTGACCACCACGTCCGGCTCGTGCCGGTCGAGGGTCGCCTCCAGGGCCTTGAGGCTTCGCCAAAACGTCGGCGTGCGCTTCGCCTCGCGCAGGAGGGTGGCCCAGGGCCGCACCGACCGGTCCGCCCCGTCCGAGAC
>CAZRPQ010000087.1:0-7789 GCA_964601725.1 uncultured Salinivenus sp.
TGGTGTCGCCGCGGACGGGCCGCTCCACGAGCCGATAGTCGGTCTTCGCGTCCACATCCCCGAAGCTGATTGGCATCCACTCCACCGGATGGCCGTTCGAGTCGGCCTCGGCGGCCGAGAAATGCCCGATGTACTGGGTTTCTGGGAGGACGGAGGTGCCGAGCACGACTGCGAGTCCCAAGAGGAGCCCGCTGACTTCGAGGCCACGCTGGATGGATGGGGTCGTCATGGGGGAAGAGATGTGAAGAATGGGGAAAGGCCGCGGCAGATCGCGTCGGACCGCCAGCCAAAGAATAGAGTCGCGACTCCGTCGTCCTCGGTCCCGGTCGTCGACCGGAGGGGCTCATCGTAGGGGGCCGTGAGTTTCGGCCACCGAGTGTGGTGCGGCGCGGTCTGGGCCACGCTCGCTGGCGTGGTCGTGTTCACATCCGCGTACACGGTGGCGGGTGCGCTTTCGTTCTCGGTCCCTCGGGTCTACGACTTGAGGCATCTCTCCTGCGTCGCGGAGCGGGGGGCCTTCGCAGAGTGGGCCGGGGCAGCGTCAGGAAGACGGTCCCGGTGATGTTGGGCGCCCGTCACTCGTAGCCGCGAACCCCCATGTTCTCATACCAATGCGTGAGAACGTTCTCAAAGAAGACTGTAGACTGCCCGCCAACCAGACGCCGAGAACCTTCTATGTGCCCGCTATGTGCCCGGCGGGAGGCTCGGGACGAGATCGACCACGTCAAACGTTTCGACGGTCATCCATACCACAAACACCGCGTAGAGCACGATGAGTGCCCAGGCCTCGCGGCGCGAGACGAGCAGATCGGTGCGCATCATCAAAAACACAGTCAGGGTCGCTATGGTCAGTACCGCCATCATGGGGGCCGCAATGGAATAATTGATGGTCACGGCGCCGGCCACGAGCACGCCGGCGGGAATGCACACCAGTAGATCGAAAATGTTGCTGCCTAAAACGTTGGCGACGCTCGTGATGGCGTTCCCGTCACGCGCCGCCCGGATGCTCACGAAGGCGTCGGGGACTGAGGTGCCGGCGGCCACGACCGTGATGCCCCACAGGAAGCTCGGGGTGCCGAAGATCTCGCCGAAGCGGACGGCAGAGCGGACGAGGCCTTCGACGCCGATGAGGATGGTAACGAGGGCCCCAAGCAGCACGGCCCATTCCCGACGGGGACGAATCTCTGTGGAGTGGACGTCCGGTTCGTAATCCATCGTGTCCTGGTACTGGACGAACACGTAGAGCCCGTACATGGCCATCGGAAAGAGAACCAGGAAGCGTGTCACCTCGCCCGAAACCGCCTCCTCAGCGCCCTCCACGGGGTTGTAGATGACGGCAAACGAAAAGACGAGGAGCAGTACGGCCACGGAGATCAGGTAAAACTGTGCCTCCTTGTACACGAGGTCCCGGTTCGAGGTCAGCACGTCTTTGGCCCAGAGGCCCGCGAGGGCGGGGACCATAAGTACGTTGAACAGGGCCGACCCCACGATGGCCGCGACGCCCAGTTCGAACTCGCCGTGGATGAGGGTGGAGAAGACGGCGGTGGACAGCTCCGGAAAGCTTGACCCGATCGCCACCACGACGGCGCCCTGGATGATGGGGGGCAACTCATAGTAGACCGATAGCCGCTCGCTGGAGGATTCCAGCCATCCACTTCCTTTCCAGATGAGGGCCGTGGCGACGACGGCGATTAGGGCGTAGAGGAGAATTGTCATGGGGGGACGGGGAGGCGGGGATCGAGATTAGGATTGGGACGCTTCGAATACGGACGGGACGGAGCCGCGGGAAGATTTGTCTCGGCAGGGAGGAATGCAAGACGGTTCGAGACATGTGAGTGACTGCAGGCCTGCAACGCTGCTAAGGACTCATGCGCATCGGTCTGTGCGGGTTTTGGTTCTGAACCGATTGATCACCGCTACGGAATAGGTCTTGAGGGCCGTTCGCGTGTAGGAATACACGGCCCGCAATCAGACTTCGCACCGCTCGTGGATCGTCCCATGCGCAAACTTGTGCCCGCGTCTACGGACCTGGCGCTCTTCCTGGCACTTCTCCTTGGATGCCTTCTCCTCGGATGCGATCGGTGGGAATCGTCTCCGGGGATTGACGAAGACCTCGCGGCGTTCGTCGAATCGGAGCCTCTCCCTTCCGCTCAACGGCCCCAAGTCGTGGTTGACGTCGATTCGCTCGATGCCCAGTTCTTCTGGATCTCTTTTGGGGAGCCCCGCGACTGCCCCAGCGGATGCTTTTACTCGAAAGCATATGGGCTGGCGTTTCGGGACCGCATCGGATGGATGGGACTGGACGCCTACGGCCGGGATGACTCCGTGCAGACCAGGGTGACCGATTTCGACGTCCAACCCCAGGACAAGGCCCTCTTCAGAGAAGACCTCCGCCAGCGATTTCGGCGGGCACAGGCCGAAACCGACAATTCGTACGCTCACGCGGCGTACGACCATTTCCTGGAACTGCTGGGGCGGGATGCCGACACCCCTTCCGAGACGCTCCTGGCGCTCGCCCGGCTGCTCGAGGACCAGTACCGGCCGGGACTCGGACGGGCCCTTCTCGAAAACGCCGTCGTGCGGTCGAGCAAACCTATTCTCACCGTGCTAGCAGAACTGCCGGACCGGAGCGGGTACCGAACGATTCGGGACCAGGCCCAAGTCTTCCTCGACAGGCTGTCCGACGAGCGCTCGATTCCTGACTGATGGGCGGAGAGGGAGGATCACAGCCAGGGACGGATCGAACACGCAGCGGGAAACGTCGCGCTGGTACGGGACAGGATCCGCCCGGGCATTCTGCGGTGCCGTTCCGATGCGCGGGGATGCCTGGCGGGGCAGGTTCTCCGTCACGAAGAATTTTGCCGGGGAGGGGACGAGTCCGAGGAGGCCGGGGCGTGGCCGTCCCTGGCCAGGGCCTCCGCGAGATCGTCCTGCTGGACCGGCTTGCTCAAAAAGGCGTCCATGCCTGCCTCCCGGCAACGCTCCCGATCCGTCTCCGTCACCGCGGCGGTCAGCGCAATGATGCGCGGCTGCTCGGCCGCCGGCCACTCCTCGCGGAGGCGGCGCGTGGCCTCCAGCCCGTCCATCTCGGGCATCTGCACGTCCATGAGGACGAGGTCGTAGTTCTCGGCTCGGAGGGCCTCGAGCGCCTCGCGGCCGGTGGTCACGACGTCGGTCTCGTGGCCCATCTGTCCCAGGAGATGGGTCATCATCTGCTGGTTCACCGTGTCGTCTTCGGCCAGAAGGACGCGCCGGGGGACCTGCTCGGCCCCCGAGGCCTCGTCGTCGGGCCCCTCCTCGATCTCGATGCCGAGCGCCTGGACCATCGCCTCGAAGAGGCTCGACCGCTTGATGGGCTTGCGCAGCCACGCCGCCGGTTCTACGTCGCCCGGCGTCTCATCCTGGTGAACCGGGCTGAGCACGATGACCGGAAGGGTGTTCGCGTCGTGCGTCTCGCGGATCCGATCCAGCAGAATGGGCCCGTCCGTCTCCGGCATCTGCACGTCCAGCAGCAGCACGTCGTAGGGGAGATTCGCCCCCTCGAGCCGGTCGAGCGCTTCGGCCGCCGAGGCTGCCGTCGTCGCCTCCACGCCCCACTGGCCCATCAATTGGCCCAGAAGCTGCCGGTTCACTGCGTGATCGTCCACCACCAGGGCGTGCGCGTCGGCCAGCGACGGGGCCGCGCCCTGCTCGCCGGGCCCCTCCTCGTCGGAAGGCGCTCCCTCCGCCGCCTCCGTGGTTTTCATGGTGAAGTGGAACGTGGAGCCGACTCCCTCTTTGCTTTCCACCCACATCCGTCCCCCCATCGCCTCGACGATCTGGCGGGAAATGGAAAGCCCCAGCCCGGTGCCCCCGTGCTCCCGTGTGGTCGACGCGTCCGCCTGGCTGAACGACTCGAAGAGGCGCTCCTGCTTCGTCTCGGGGATGCCGATGCCCGTGTCCCGAACGCGGAGGTGGAGCTTGTACGGGGCCGCCGGCGTGGACGGAGCGGCGGCAACGTCCACGCGCAGGACCACCTCCCCCTCCTCGGTAAACTTAACCGCGTTGGAGAGGAGGTTCAGCAGCACCTGGCGGAGGCGCGTCTCGTCGGTCCGGACGACCGGTGGCACGTCCGCATCGATCAGATAGGTGAGCTCCAGGCCTTTCTCGGCGGCCTCCGTGGCGAGGGCCTCCAGCGCCTCCTCCACGCAGGCCCGGAGCCGCACCGGCCGGTCTTCGAGCTCCACCCCGCCGGCCTCGAGCTTCGAAAAGTCCAGGATGTCGTTGATAATGGCGAGCAGAGTGTTGCCGCTGCTCTGGATGGCCCCCACGAACTCCTTCTGCTTGGGTGTCAGCTCCGTGTCGGACAGCAGATCGGCGAACCCGATGATGCCGTTCATCGGGGTGCGAATCTCGTGGCTCATGTTGGCCAGGAACTGGCTCTTGGCCCCTGCGGCCGCCAGGGCCTCCTCGCGGGCCTCTTCGAGCTGCTGGGTCCGGTCCCGCACCTTCCGGCTCAGCTCTTCCTGGCGCCGCCGGAGAGCATAGACGCGATAGCGGTACGCGCCGTATCCGCTCAGTACCACCGCCACTGCGCAAAGCCCGTAGAACCACCACGTTTCGTAGAAATACGGCGCCACGGCTACGACCACTTGAGCCGGTTTCTCGCTCCAGCGGCCCCCTCGCACCTGCGCCTCGACCTGAAAGGTGTACCGGCCCGGCGGTACGTTTGTAAAAACGGCCTGCTGGCGCGTCCCCACGTTCTTCCAGTTCGTCTGGAGCCCACCGAGCCGATACCGAAACGTGACGTCCCGGGGGTTCGAGAGGCTGATGCCGGTGTACTCGACGTCAAAGTTTCGCTGGGCTGCCGCGAGCCGGACCGTCTCCTCGGGCCGCCGCGCCACCACGCTGTCGCCGCTCAGTACGTTTTCGACGTGAACCGGCGGCGCCGCAACGTCGGTCGGGAGGGTGGACGGATCAACCACCGCCGCTCCTTCCTGGGTCGGGAACCAGAGCCGCCCGTCCTGAGCCTTGAGGCCGGCCGGCTGCACGCCCCCGTTGGCCTCGCGGCTGCGCAGCCCCTCTTCGTCCGTGTACGCAACCGACCGGATCCGGGCCGTTTCGCCCCGGGCGAAGGCCTCCAGGTCGGCCTTCCGCACCCAGAAGATGCCCCGGTTGCTGCTAATCCAGAACCGGCCCTGCTCGTCTTTCAGAATTTGGTGGATGGAGTTGTGGTAGAGGCCGTCCCGCTTCTGGTAGACCGTGATCGACGAGGCAAGGGTCGTGTCGGACGGGCTCAACTCGACGCGGTTGAGGCCCTGATCCTCCGTCACGACCCAGAGCACGTTCGGCGAGCCGGTCCCGGTCGTGTCCTGGTAGAGGTCGCGGACGAGGTTGGAGGAGAGCCCATCCTCAACGGTGAGCGCCCTGAACGTCCCGTCCTCGTACCGCGCAACCCCGCCCCCGTTGGTCCCCACCCAGAGCGTGCCGTCGGGGCTCTCGTGGATCGTGCGCATGTAGACATGGGGCAGCCGGCTGTTTGAGGGGGTGAACTGCGTCCACGCGCCGCGTTTTGTCGTACAGCCGCTGTCGCAGCGATAGAGCCCCTTTTGCGCCGTGCCGACCCAGAGACGGCGCCGGGTGTCCTCGTACAGGGCCAGGATTCGGGTTCCATCGACCGCGGACGCAGCCTGTGGTCGCGCACAGCGTCCGTCGTCGAACCGGCAGAGCCGCCAGCTTCCGGCCACCCAGAGCCGACCGGCGTGGTCCTCGTGCATGCTCCATACGTTGTCGAGGCGTCCGTCCCCCTTCGCCGGACGATAGTTCGTGATTTCGGATCCGTCAATCTGGGTCAAGCCGCCCCCCAGCGTGCCCAGCCAGACGCTTCCGTCCGGCCGCTGCTCGATGGGGTAGATGTTCCCACTGGCCACCCCTTCCGGCTCGCCGTAGACGGTGAAGAGCGATGGGCGGAGCCGGTACAGTCCTTGTGTGTTCGTGCCGACCCAGAGGTGGCCCTGATCGTCCCTGAAGACCGATCTGATGGAATGGTCGACAGTGAGCACAGCCGTCTGGTTGCGGTATAGCGACGACCCCACGGCGATCCATTGCCCACCCCGCGTGTCCGTCCACGCGATCGTCTCCGGCAATAGTGTCGCGGAATAATCGCCCTTCCTCACGAGCACGAGCCGACCGTTCCGATACCGGAAGATTCCCTGATCCGTAACGACTAGCGACAGTCTCCCTGAATCGATGTGGGCCCTCGAAATGCCCAATGGGTCCCCCGTCGTCCCCGTCCCCGCCACCGGCACGATGCCATCGCCGGCGTCCCAGCGATACAGGCCCGAAGCGCCGATCCAGACGGTGCCGTCGGGGGTCTCCCGGAGAACCTCAATCGACGAGCGGCTGCGCCCGTCGCCGACCCTCAGGTGCTGGACCTCTCCGTCCGGTGTGCGGCGATAGAGGCCCTGTTCTCTCGTGCCGACCCACAGGGTGCCATCTCGGGTTATCAGGAGTTCTGAAACGGCTCCCTGAATCTTTTCGGGCATCACTCGCCGAAGCGTGCCGTCTCGGTAGACCGACACGCCGCGATTGGTGCCGATCCAGAGGGCCCCGTTCGGCCCCTCGCGGTACTGCCAAACGTTCTGGGCCACGACCGTGAAGCGCCCGTCCCGAAACCGAACGAGATCCCACGATTCGGTCTGCATCCAAATCCCGTCCGACCGGACGATGAGGCCCAGGATGCGGTTGCTGGGGAGCCCGTCGTAGGTCGCCGTGCGGTAGACGGTGAACTCGCGTCCGTCGAACCGAGCGAGCCCGTCGTAGGTGGCCAGCCACAGGTATCCGTCCCCTCCCTGGGCGATGTCGTTGACGGAGTTGACCGGAAGGTCGGACTTTGCGGTCCATCGGGACGCCACGTACCGCGGCGCTTGCTCGCCCCGATCTTGCGCCCGAGCTTCCGGACCGGCGACGCTGACGGCACCGCCCCACCCCACCAGTCCGATCAGCAGGACACCGAGGAGGGACCGGACCAGAACGCGGCCCTGAGTAGCGTGTCGGAAACGAGTAGGGACCATGCCAGAATCAGAACGAAGGCCGACGCTCACACATGACGCATATCTTTGTCGGCACCGATGAACTGAGTACGCCCGGAGGGCACGCAGAAGGGAGGCTGGCGTGTGCTTTCGTCAACAGAAGTGCTTGTTGCTAATTTTACTTTAACGTAAGGATTGAGTACGAGCCTGTAAAACAGACTCGGGATGGAACGATCATCGCCTGTCCCCCAACCCCTTGCTGCGACAGAAATAACGCCCGTTGACCCCCCTGAAGCCCCAAGCGATCGCATGTCAAACGCCTTGTCGAGCGATGGAGGCTGAGCTGCCTCTCATCGAAGTGGGGAACCGCAGAAGTACGAGTGAATGGGGGGCGCGGGAGCATTGGGGCCCCAATTCCGCTGCAGCGGCTCCGTATGCAGGCCGAACGTCTCCGCGTTCCTTCCACGGACGGAGTCGGGATTCCTTGAGCTTGCCTTCAGGTTTTCCGTTCTTCAAGGATCGAATCCCAGGGGCAGAGAGGAGCCCGAAACGGCTTTCGAAACGTCCCCACCCTGTGGACCAGAGACGCGCCCTCGCCCCCCAGGCGTTCTTCCGACAGCAGCCCATCGGTTCCTGATGAGTTCTTCCGACGACGCGCAGCAACCCTTCGACCGTCCCGACGACACCTCCGACGCCTCGCCGATCTTTGGCACCGTCATGGTTCTGTGGTTTTTGGCGTTCGGGATTGGGGCGGGCTACTTTGCAGTCACCCGGTACAT
>CAZRPQ010000088.1:0-7738 GCA_964601725.1 uncultured Salinivenus sp.
CTTGGCGATCGAGAAGGTAGTCCAGGTCTGCGGCCCAACGTGCAACCCGTCTGCCGTCGGTTGCTTGCCGGCTGGTCGCCGCTGAACCGAGCATTTTTGGTTGTAGCTTCAGTAGTTTTTTATCGTCGTAACATTCTTCTATTTTCAGAGCCATCGAGGGAAAAGATGTGAAGTTATTGTTTCCTATCGGGAGCGAGTTGCCCGCCGGTGCCACAGAAGGGGTCGAGCCACGGGGACGCACCGCCACCGGGACGATCAGGCTCAGGGACGCTCAGGCTCAGAGTCGGATTCCCCCGGTTTGATGGGCGATCTCTCATTTTCGTGACGGCCCTGGGTTTTCGTGGCGGCTTTGGGCGCGAATCGCTGCATTAGGGGCCCTCACCATCAGGCGTGCCGTCGGGGCCTCGCCCTGAGAAAGTGCCCGCCCAGCCTGGAAATGGCGCCGGAAGGCCTGCACACAGAAGGGGGCTGAAGCGAGCTACGTTCGTGAAATGGACGCGCCCCCGCAGCGAGAACACTGCTTTGAACAACTCCCCCAGAGATTGGCGCTGCCAGAAGCCGACCTGACAGTTGGACCTGACAGTTGTAAGCGTCAGCCATCCCAGGCCCGGACCGTACCGGGGTCCGTTCCGGGACTCCCGGCTGAAAGCAAAAGCAGGCGGTAGACGGCGTTCCCGAGACTCTGCCGTTCTCTCCAGGCTGAACGTACGATCGTCCTCCCTACCGGCGCAAAAAGAAGAGATAGAAGGCGTTGACGCGGGCGATCAGTTCCAGCGTCTCCTGGTAGGGCGGCGTGCCCCTGTACTGGCGGATCCGCTTCGCCCCTGCGTTCCATGCCCCCACAGTTCGCGCCAGGTGGCCCCCGAACTCCGCGTTGTAGCGGTCGAGCAAGTAGCAGCCGATCAGGATGTTGATGGCGGGGTCCTTGAGGTCCCGAGCGCTCAAGGATCGAAGGCGCTCCCGGTCCACGAAGCGGAAGTCGTATCCGGTTGCGTAGAGCTCGCGGGCGGCGAGCCGTCCCGTCGATGGCAGAATTTGCAAAAGGCCAATGGCCCCGTCTGATGACCGGGCGTGGGGCCGCGCCGCCGACTCGGCGGCCATGAGCGCCCGCACAAAGTCGGCGTTCACGTTGACTCCGGTCCGGGAGTACGCAAGTCCTGAAAAGTACTGGACGTACTCCTCGTACTTCTGCAGCCGTTGTCGAGTCGCACGGGCGGGGGGCTCAGGATTTGTGCGCTGGGCGATGTGCTGGACGTACCCCTTGGAGGTGGACTGTCCCTGGGTCGTCACGGCACCGCCCCACATGGCGACCAGAAACAGTCCAATCAATACGTGTCGATGTCGTCGCACGGGAGTTGGGAACATACGGTGGTCAATAGCTCGATCCAGGAGTTGAACGGCGGTCGAGCGGTCCCGGCACTCCGGGTCCCTGTACCGGACGTGAGATCCTGATCCGCAATTCCGTCCCCCCACCGCCCACGGAGGAGTGCCCGAGAGGCCGTTCGTGCACCAAGGGACACTTCAAAGATCACCCTTCGTGCCAGTCCCACTGACTGTTCAGAATGTGCACGTTGATTCTGGGCCGGTGACAGTGGGCAGGTGGGAGTGAGACTCAAGAGGGGACCGGTGTGCCTGCTGCCTCCCCCACTGCCTCCGGCAACTGCTTAAGGGGCAGGACCGCGTCGGCGAGGCCGGCCTCCACGACGGCTCGAGGCATCCCGTAGACGACACAGGACGCCTCGTCCTGGGCAAAGACGGTGCCGCCCGCCTTCTTAATACGGCGCGCCCCCTCCAGGCCGTCCGTGCCCATGCCGGTCATCACCAGGGCGAGCACGTCGCCTCCGTATGCATCGCAGGCGGACTCGAACATGACGTTGACAGAGGGGCAGTGAGACGCGTCGCCGGGGCGCGTCGGGGTGCGAGCCACGAGGGTGGACCGGCGCTGGTCGAACGTGAGGTGACGGTCTCCCGTCGCCAGGACGACCCGTCCCGGCTTGAGGGCCATGCCGTCGGTGGCCTCCCGTACCGTGAGGGCGCTGAGGTCGTTGAGGCGGCTGGCCAGCGAACTCGTGAACTGCGGCGGCATGTGCTGCACCACGGCAACGGGGATGGGCAACTCCGCCGGTAGCAGCGGCACGACGTGCTGCAGCGCCAGCGGGCCGCCCGTGGACACGCCGACGACGATCATCTTGAGTGACGGATCGGTGCGGGTGGGCTGCTCCGCAGACCGCCCAGCCGCCGGGGACGACGAGGCCTGCCCCGTCTCCGTGCGTGACGTCCCGGTATCCGACCGCCCGCTATCCGGTCGCAGGTCCCCGTCGAAGAGCCGGGAGCGAGACTCCGAGAGGGCACGTATTTTTTCGGTGAGCTCGTCTTCGATCTCTCGAATCCGAAGGGACGAGCCCGAGTCGTCTTTCGAGATGAAGTCGGCCGCCCCAGCTTCCATCGCGTCGATGGTCGTCTCGGCCCCCTTTTCCGTCAGCGAACTGACCATAAGAATGGGACAGGGGTCCCGATCCATAATCTCGCGGACGGCGGTGATGCCGTTCATCTTGGGCATCTCCACGTCCATCGTCACCACGTCCGGCTCCAGCTTGCAGGCCTTCTCCACGCCCTCTTTTCCGTTGTTGGCGGTCGCCGCGACGGTCATTCCGGAGGCCCGATCGAGCATGCGCGAAAGGGCCTTCCGCATGAACAACGAGTCGTCGACGACGAGTACATGGATCATGGGAAAAGAGCACTGAGAAGGGGAAGAGCAAGAGGAGGGGACCCCAATCAGGCCCCCGATGGAGCGGCTGACGGGACCGTCGCGTCGTCCGGATTGCTGCGCGCCTGTGCGGCTGTCCCCGGAAGGCCGTCCGCTTCCTCCAGTTGAATGAGTTCTCCCACGTCGAGGACCATGATGACCTGGCCGTCCCCCAGGATGGTGGAGCCCGCAATGCCGGAGACTCCCTTCAGGTAGTCGCCCATCGACTTGATTACCACCTCTTCCTGGGCAATGGGCTCGTCGACGACCAGCGCCACCCGGCGGTGGGCCACGTTTGCGATGATCGCATACGAGTCTTCTGCAGTGTCGAGGTGATCTGAGCGCTCGGGGCCTGCGCTGGGGACCTGTACGTCCAGCGCCTCATCGAGACGAATGATCGGCACCACGCGATCCCGATGATGAATGACGTCCCCGCCCTGTATGGACTCGACCATGTCCGACGTGAGGCGCACCACCTCGGAGATGGCGTATAGGGGAAGGGCAAACGTTTCCGCCCCGCTGCGCACGAGCATACTCTCGAGAATGGCGAGCGTGAGGGGGATCTTGAGCCGAAAGCGCGTGCCCTCGCCGAGCGTAGAATCAATGTCGATGGTTCCGTTCAGCTCCGACAGATTGGTTTTTACAACGTCCATCCCCACGCCCCGTCCCGAGACCTGACTCGCTTCCTCCGTGGTCGTGAAGCCGGGGCGGAAAATGAGCTGGTGCGCCTCTGCGTCGCTCAGGTCGTCGGCCTCCGCCTCGGTCAGGAGGTTCCGCTCCACGGCCTTCGACCGCAGGGCATCCGGGTCGAGGCCCGCTCCGTCGTCGGCGATCTCCACGACGATGTGGTTGCCCGCGTGGGAGGCCGACAGGCGAATTTCGCCCTGCGGGTCTTTGCCCTTTCGTTCCCGCTCTTCGGGCGATTCGATGCCGTGGTCCGCCGCGTTCCGAACCAGGTGCGTGAGGGGGTCGCCGATCTCCTCGACGAGAGACTTGTCCAGCTCCGTGTCTTCCCCCTCCACGACCAGGTTGATGTCTTTGCCGAACTCGCGGGCCAGGTCCCGCACGACCCGCGGAAACTTGCCGAAGACCTGCCCGATCTGCACCATGCGGGTGCGCATGACGGCACTCTGCAGCTCACTCGTCGTGAAGTCCACCTTGTCGGTGGCCTCTTCCAGCTCGCCCATCAGGCCGTTCAGGCGGCCCGCCCGTCCATTGGTCCCGGCGGAGGAAAGACGCTCGGCGTCTACGTCGGAAATCAGCTGGAGAAGACGATTGCGTCCGAGCACCAGCTCGCCCACCAGGTCCATGAGGCGGTCCAGGCGGCCCACGTCCACGCGGATGGTGTCCGGCGCGTCCCCCCCTGATTGATCCGTCTCGCTCTCTTCGGCGGTTGGGGCCGCGGAGGAAGCGCCCTCGTCCGACGCTTCGTCGGGCGTCTCTGTCGCGTCGGTGGAGGCGTCCGTCGGCTCTGGGGCGGAGGCGTCGGCCGTGTCGGAAGACGGAGGCTCGTCCCCGGCTGCGGGGGGCGCCTCCCCGGGGGCCGCGTCGGCCTGGGGGAGCGTGATCTCGTCGGGATCGAACGTGCCGTCCGTGATGGCTTCCAGCGCCTCCACGAGGCCCTCCAGGTCGAGCGGCTGCAGGTCCCGGTCGATCACCTGCTGCGTGAGCACCTTCATGTGGTCGAACGCGCAGAGCAGCACGTCCGTCATGGCGGGCTCAAAGTCCACCGTGCCGTCCCGCATGTCGTCCAGCACCTCTTCGAAGCGGTGCGCAAGGGTGCTCAGCTGGTCCAGGCTCAGAAAGCCGGCCGTGCCCTTGACGGTGTGTACGTCGCGGAAGATCTCGTCGACCAACTCCTGGTCGTCAGGGGTTTTTTCGAGTTGAAGAAGGTCTCCTTCGAGCCCGTCGTAGATCTCCGTGGCCTCCACCACGAAGCTCTCTACGATTTCCTGCATGCCGTCGTCGTGAATCGGATGGTCGTTCATGGAACTGGAGGCTGATTGTGTGCCGAGTGGAGAAGACGGGGAGGCGGATGGCGGATCGACCGCATCCCCTACTGAAAAAGGTCGTCGATGTCCTCCTGTGAAGCCATCTCGCCCCCGTCCTGGCCTTGGCCGTCGGTCTCGGTGTTCGTGTCCGCCCCTTCTTGGTCCCCGAACATGTCGTCGATGTCGGACTGCGACGCAGCCGAGCCGGCCTCGGTTTGCCCCCTTGAAGAAGCCCCCTCGCTTGAGGAAGCACCCTTGCTTGAAGAAGCTCCATTGCTCGCTTCGGCCACGGTTTCGTCAGCCCTCTGCTGCCGCTCCGGGGAGTGGTCGTAGCGCGCACCTTCATTGAAGGTAGCCGTGCTGGAGGGCGTCCCCGACGGCATGTCCTTGTCGGCCACCTTGCCTGAGCCAAGGTCCTCTAGCAACGAGTCGATGCGCGTGCGCACCGTCTCAATAAGGTGATTTACGCTACTGAGCTGCTGCTCGGTAATGTCCTGCACCTGCAGCGACATTGTGATCTGGTTCATCTTCTTGCGGATGGCCGACAGGGCCTCGTGGGTGTCGTCCACCTGGCTCGACCAGTGGCGTCGGAGAGCACGCTTCTTCTCCTCGATCCGCTCAACCTCCTCCAACAGCGCCTCATGCTCCTCGCCGAGTTCCTCCCGAAGCAGGGTGAGAAGTTGGTCGTCGGCGGCGGCAATCTCGTCGAATTGTTCCTCCGAGGTCGTCATTCCCGCCTCCAGGGCATCCAGCTTTGTGAGCACCTCGTCGGTGTAGTCCAGAATCTCGTCGGTGGCCACCTCCGTCGCCTCCGACACGCTCTTGAGCTGGTCGGTGGCCCGCCCCATGTGCCCGGTGCGCGTCTGGATCGTGGCGTTCACCTCCTCAAGCAGGACGGTGATGTCTTCGACGAATTCAATCGTGTCTTCCAGGAACGGAAGCGACCGGCGTCCGAGGACGAAGACGGCCCGGATTTCGTCCAGCTTGTCTAGGAATTCCTGGACGTGGGGTTGAGAGGATTGAGGGGTAGACATGGATCAGAGGGGGGTTGACGAGAAACTGAGAAAATTGTGAGGGGGCGCACGCTTCCGAAATCGGTTAGGAAACCGCCTGGAGGCAGTGGTTGATCTTCTCGTCCAGGACTTCCGGCTCGAAGGGCTTCACGATGTAGTTGTTGACCTCGGCCTTCATGGCGGTCTTCACGTCCTCCTTCATCCCGCGCGTGGTGATCATGAGAATCGGGAGGCCTCCGTACCGGGGATGATTGCGAATATTTCGGGCCAGGTCCACCCCATTCATGTTGGGCATATTCCAGTCGGTGACGACGAAGTCCGGGGAGGACGACTCGAGCATCTCCATCGCTTCTTGGCCGTCGCCCGCTTCATCGATCTCGCTGTACCCGATCTCGTTCAGCGCGTTGCGGATGATGCGGAGCATCGTGGGCGAGTCGTCAACGATCAAGAATTTCATGGTGTGAGGGCAATTTGGATGACGAGAAAGTGATCGAACGATGAGAAAGCGAAAGGGGAACGAGAGATCGCTGGCCGGTTCGGCGGAGTCCCTAAACACCGGGGCCCTACGGCGGGGACGGGGAGGGCGTAGCGTGGGGGCGCCGATACACGAGCGCGCCGCTCTTCTGTACGGACTCAAACTGGGCTGCCGATTCGCCGAGGGCCTCGGAGCCTCCGACGAACAGGTAGCCGCCGGGCCGAAGCGAGCGGTACATCGACTGGAGAACCCGTTCTTTCTGGTCCTGGTCGAAGTAGATGAGGACGTTGGCGCACATGATGACGTCGAAGTCGCGCATGCTCCGCATGTCCCGCGCGTTGGTCAAGTTGAGGGCGCGGAAGGTCACCATCTCCCGAATGGACGAGTGCAGCACAAAGACGTCGTCCACACGCCGGAAATACTTGTGGAGGTACGCCGTGGGCAGATTCCGGATGGCCCGCTCCCGATAGCGCCCATCCCGGGCTTCCTCCAGCGCTTCGGTGTTGATGTCTGTCCCAATAATCTGGAACTCGATGTGTGGAAAGTGCGGCTTCACTCGCTCCTTCACGAGAAGGGCTAGTGAGTAGGCTTCGTCCCCGGCCGAGCAGGCTGCGCTCCACAGGCGAATCTCGTTGGTCCCGCGGCTCCGGCGTTGCTCGATGAGCTCAGGGAGCAACGCCTCCCCGAGCGCCTCGAACTGGGACGGGTGTCGAAAAAACGAGGTCTCGTTGATCGTCACTGCGTTTAGCAGATGGGTAATCTCGTCGGAATCGTATCCCTGTTGCAGGTACCGCACGTACGCCTCGAAGGAGGGAACCCCACACGCGACGAGGCGAGGACGGACTCGACTTTCGAGCAGATAGCGCTTCTCATCGGGAAACTCAACCCCCGACCGCTCACGAATGATGGCGCGCAGTTGGTTGAAGGCGTTTTCGGAGAGCGTCGCCTCCAACGCGTCCGACCGGTCCATGAGGGAGGGGGGCTATGATGGAATGCCTGGCTCGGTAGGCGGCGGTTACGCTAGGGCGGCGTCCTGAGCGGGTGCTTCCGTCTTCTCAGGCTGGTCCTCGTCCATGCCCTGAAGCGCCTCCTCCTCGTCGTCGGAGAGTAGGCTCTTCAGATCCAGCAGGATGAGGAGGCGCTCGTCGAGCTTGGCCACACCCCGCAGGTACCCCGCGTCGACGCCAACGGCTAGTTCAGGCGCCGGCTCGATGGAGGTCACGTCCACCCGCAGCACCTCCTGGACGGAATCGGTCATAAAGCCGACCGTCTGGTTGCCGATCTCGACCACGACGATGCGCATGTCGTCGTCCCGCGTCCGCTCCGGGAAGCCAAAACGAGTGCGCAGGTCGAGGACCGGGAGGATGCGGCCGCGCAGGTTGATGACGCCCTCTACGAAGTCGGGCGCGTGGGGGACTCGTGTGATGTCGACGGGGCGGATGATCTCCTGGACCGTGAGGATGTTAATCCCAAACTCTTCCCCTGCCAAGACAAAACTGACAAACTGGCGGAG
>CAZRPQ010000089.1:0-7732 GCA_964601725.1 uncultured Salinivenus sp.
GTGGAGAGCCCGTGTCGTTCCCCTGTCGGCACATGCCGCCACGGCAATCGCATCCCAGCCTCGGCGATCCCACATTGTCCTCATTCAGTGCGGGGGGCTCGCACACCCATGCCCCGCGCGCCCCCTCGCCCGCGCTGTTTCTCACCCGCGCTGTTCAGGTTGTCTCGTCAATCGGAGGGTGCCCGGTGCCTCACAGGAAACTCTTAACATGCGATCGTCCTGCCCATGCCCCGGAGGCCCCGACAAACATACCCGCCGGACCGGCTTACAAAAAGAGCTTCCAACGTCCCTCCCAATCGGATTTTGCCCCGCGCATGGCCGACCTGTCTTCTTTTTCCGCCCTCCCCGATGACGCCCGGCTCTGGATTCACGCGGCCGCCGCGCCGCTCTCCGACGCCACCCGGGCCGCCGTCCTCGATCGCCTCTCGACGTTCATGGACGGCTGGACCTCCCACGAGCACGCCGTGGAGGGCGCCGCCACAATTCTGTACGACCGCTTTCTCGTAATCGCTGCCGCCCCCGCCGATGGCGGCAAGATTTCTGGCTGTGGCAAAGACGACCTCACCCACGCAGTCGACGGCGCCGCGTCTACCCTCGACATCGAATGGGTGCCCTCCCTCCACGTCCTCTACCGCACCCCCGATGGAGACGTGGCGGCCGTCTCACGCCCGGAGTTTCAGGAGCGCGCGGACGAGGACTCCGTGACGCCCGACACCCCGGTGTTCGATCCGAGCCTCGCAACCCTGGGGGCCCTTCGGGACGGGCAGTTCGAAACGCCGGCCCGCGAGTCGTGGCACGCACAGCTCCTCGGCACCCCGGCAGGGGCGTAGCGTGCTTCGTCCCGCGTTGCGGGTCTCATACCGAATGCGAGCTTTCGATGTACACGTGCGCTCCCCCCCGTCCACCTAGAGACGACCGGCCCGGTCGGCTCTACAGCCAGGGTTGCGTTCTATTCCACCGGATTTGCTGATCTCGACGACCATCGGGAACCTGCGCAATGATCCTGAGCAGATGGTATCACCTTCTCCCTGCCCCCCAACGCTCAACGCCTAACGCCCAACGCTCAACCCCTTCCGCTCTCGACGATCGGCTTCCAGCAGGTCCACGCGCTTTCGAGCGCGCTTCTTTCCCCTAAGAAACGGACGGTAGGCACGCAGGTAGGACATCACTCGGCTCTCGTACAGCACGCCCCCCGATCATGCGCACGCACACGACGGTTCTATTTGCGGGCCTCGCCCTGCTCGTCCTTGCGACGGGGCTCTGTCGGCCCGCCGCGGCGCAGGGATATTTTGACCAGTACGCGATTGAGAACATTCTGGCGAGGCAGATGGACAACCTCGACGATCTGCCCGAAGTGTACTACGAGTACGCCGTTATCAATCACCCCAGCGGAAACAGCGTCGTTGCGCGAAATCGGTTTTACTCGCGGATCGGGGACGGAGACACCGAGAAGGGACGGGAGCGAGCCCAGCTGGTCGAGTTGCTCAACCGGCGGACCATCGAGAATACGGCCCTCGGGGATACGTTGGTCGTTCCCACCCGATACGGCCTGGACTTTCGGGCCTACTCGCCCTTCCCCCGGTACTATCCGGGTGCCCACAGCCTTGAAAAGCTGTTCATCATCCACAAGAAGGTGCAGGCCTTCGCGGCGTACGAGTACGGCAAGCTCGCGCGCTGGGGCATTGTGAACACCGGGAATCCCGACTCGACGGCCACGCCGACCGGCCGATTCAACTTCAACTGGAAGGAGAAGGAGCGCGTCTCGACGATGAGTCCGCCCGGCGAGGAGTGGACCATGCGCTGGGTGTTCAACTTTCACGCGGCCCGCGGCATCCACATCCACCAGTACTCAATGCCCACGGGCGGCCCCACGAGTCACGGCTGTGTGCGCCTCATCGACGCCGACGCCCGGTGGATCTACGACTGGGCTGAGCCCTGGGAGACGACACGCGGACACATGGGGCCTTCGTCCGGGCGAGGTGAGCTCCAAGAGCCGGGCACCACGGTGCTCGTGGTGGGCGACGACCCGGCCGGCACGCCTCAGCCCTTCGAGTACAAGGCCCGCTATCCAGTCCTGAAGCGCGTCGACCTGCCGAACAATCCGTACGACGTGCCGCCCGGCACCAATCAGCAGGAGATGTGGGACCGGCTCCGCAAACAGCAGGCCTCCCGGTAAGCCGATCCGCTCTCCTGTAGCATCCTGTGAGTGCAGTCCTGCGGTCGAAAGACCGGAGGAGAGCCTCAGGGGTCCGGGGCGGCGGCCATCCGGACGGTGCGCGTCGACCCCTCGCGGCAACGATTGAAGGCAGGCCGACATCCCCGCCGGGCTGCCCGGCCGTCGGTGGAGATCTGCTCCATGACCGTCTGATCGCGGAACACCCCGTTGTCCGCAACGGGTCGCATGATGCGCCCGAAGCGGGGCACCCACTCTTCGTGGTCCCAGGAGAAGTATGTGAGGACCGCTTCCCCCACGACGTGGGTCATGGGCACGAAGCCCCAGAATCGGCTGTCCTGCGAGTTGTCCCGATTGTCGCCCATGGCAAAAAAGTAGTCCTGCTGGAACGTGTACGTCGTCGTGCGCTCCCCATCGATGGCAAAGGTCGTGTCGGTCATCTGTTGGGCGGCGTGGTCCTCGTACTTCACGATGATGGGCTTGTACACCGCCCAGTTCTTCGCCGTGAGTTTCACGGTCTCCCCCTTCTCCGGAATGTGGACCGGGCCGTAGCTGTCCGGCGTGTACCCTTGCCCCGACGGATACATGCGCTTGCCGTACTCCTCGTCCCGCATGACGTAGGGCTTGATGGACTGCACCCAGGACCGTTGGCTGATCCGGCGGACCCCCTCCGGCGTTGCCAGAATACGCACGGTCTCCGCCTCCTGGGTTCGTCGCACCTCGCTAATGCCGATTTCTTCCATTCGGGTGCGGGGAATCTGGTAGCGGGCATCGGTCTTCGTCACCGTCCAGTACTGCTGCATGCCGTGGCCCAACGGCAGCGGCTTCCCATCGACGTGCACGACCTTGTCCTGCACCGATAGGGTCTCGCCGGGCATGCCGATGACGCGTTTCACGTAGTGCACCTTCCGGTCCACCGGCCCTTCATCGGGCGGATAGTTGAACACGATGGGGTCGCCCCGCTGGACCTCGGAGAACCCGGGGAGGCGCGTGTACGGGAAGGTGACTCCGGGGAGGTGGATGGACGTGAGCGGAATGCCCAGCGACATGGGCATCCGGGGCCCGTAATGGAGCTTCGACACGACGAGGTAGTCCCCCACCAGCAGGTTCTCCTCCATCGACGGCGTAGGGATGCGGAAGAGGTCGAACAACAGGGATCGCACGATGAGCACAATGATGACCGCCACGACGAGGGACTCGCCCCATTGACGGAGTTCGCTCTTGGGTTCTTCTTCGGCCTGACTCGAATCGGGAGACGACATGCTGGGATGGGGGTGGGATGTGGTCAGTCGAGATCGCTCGGCTCAGCCGAGAACTTACGGCGAGCTTCCGTCGGGGGAGGAGGAGCCCGACGGTCGCACCGTGTCAAGGCGGGGGCGCTGCCCCGCCACAACGGTGGTCCGGGGAATCTGTTCGAGAAAAAATGACTGTCCGTCGAACCCGGTGCGGTACCAGCGCCCGCGCTCCTCCTCGTAGTAGTAGTCGACGTGCGGCGCCCGATCCACCCGCCGGAGAGGGGCGAGCAGGGTATCTCGGAGAGCATTGAGCCGGTCCCGATACCGTCGCGCCGCCGCCACAATGAGCCCACGCCCCTTGGGGCCCGAGACATCTGTGACCTGGACCGGAATGGAGTCGTTCACGACGAACCAGTACTCGAACTGCGTCCGCCCGTCTGGGGGCTTCTTGAGAGGGGGGTCGGCGAGTGTTCGGGTCGGGTCCCCGAACCGTGCCTGAAGGCGCGCCCGGAGGTCTTGCGTTCGGGCTGTGTCGAGGAACGTGTGGTGACGGGTTTGCCCGAGGAAGGCCCATTTCGTGTCCCCAAACCGCTCCTGGAACCAGCCCTTCTCCAGGTGTTGCACGGGGCGCACGTCGTGGAGGGGGAACGACGGCTCCGGGTCCGTCGTGCTCGCCTGAGCGGGTTGGCCTGGACGCAGTGAGTCGGTGGGCGTGGGGAGTGGCTCGGGCGGATAGACCGGCAGGCGGCCCTCCCGCCGAAGCTGGCGCCGCGCGAGGGCGCGGTACCGGGCCTTCTGGTAGCGCTCAATCAGGCTGGTGTCGTCGGAGTCGGTCGTTTGTGCCGCTGCCGGGACGGGCCCGAGGAGTCCTCCCATCAAAAGTCCCCAGCACACGAGAAGGACGGCGCGATCCACGCAGAGAAGTCCGTCGCTCTGCGGATGCCGGGGGGGCGCGTGTGTCATGCTCGGGTTCGTTCGTGCCGGGGCGAGAAGAAGGACGCTGTCCTGCTCAATGAGGATTCTCGTTCCCGTTCGATGCCGGAGCAGAGGACGTGATTCGTGAACGTGACTCGTGAACCGTACTCTGCGTGACCTTTTCACCCTCACGTTTCACGCATCACGCGTCACACTCCTATCCACGAAGCAGTGTCGATCTCTGCTCGAAAATGTACGTCTGATGGAGATCAGTCTTCGTCCATCGAGAGAATGGCGAGGAACGCCTCCTGCGGCACGTCGATCTCCCCCATCTGCTTCATGCGCTTCTTCCCCTCCTTCTGCTCCTCGAGAAGCTTCTTCTTGCGGCTCACGTCCCCGCCGTAGCACTTGGCCGTTACGTCCTTGCGCTGGGCCTTGATCGTCTCGCGGGCCACGATGCGGCGGCCAATGGAGGCCTGGATGGGCACCTCGTAGAGCTGGCGGGGGATGACGTCTTTGAGCTTCTTGGCGAGCTTGCGGCCCACCTCGTGCGCCTTGTCGCGGTGGACGATGGTGGAGAGCGGTTCGGCCGGCTTCTCGTCAATCAGGATGGTGAGCTTCACGAGGTTGCTCTCGCGGTAGTCCGTAAACTCGTAGTCGAAGGAGGCATAGCCGCGGCTCGCGCTCTTGAGGTTGTCGTAGAAGTCGAAGACGATCTCGGAGAGCGGGAGCTCGTACTCCAGCTTCACCGTCTGGCTGTCGAGCCACCGCTGGCTCCCGTAAATGCCCCGCCGGTCCTCGCAGAGCTCGATGACGTTGCCGATGTAGTCGCTCGGGGTAATGATGTCGGCCTCCACGTAGGGCTCGTAGACCGCCTCGATGTCGCCGTAGTGGGGCATGTCCTCGGGCTTGTCGACGGTCACGGTCTTCTGCTCTCCCCTCTCCTCCACCTCCACGTGGTACTCCACGTTCGGCACCGTCGTGATAATGTCGAGGTCGAACTCACGATCGAGCCGCTCCTGGATGATTTCCATGTGGAGCAGGCCCAGGAAGCCGACCCGAAACCCGAAGCCGAGGGCGGCGGAGCTCTCCGCCTGGTAGGTAAGGGAGGCGTCGTTGAGCTGCAGCTTTTCGAGCGCGCCGCGCAGCTCCTCGAAGTCGTCGGTGTCGGTGGGGTAGATGCCGCTGAACACCATGGGCTTCACCTCTTCGAAGCCCGGAATGGGCTCGTCGGCCGGATCGTGGGCCCGGGTGATCGTGTCGCCGACGCGCGTGTGCTGGATGTCTTTGATGGACCCGATGAGGTATCCCACGTCGCCCGCCGTGAGCTGGTCGACCTCCTGCCGGCCCATGCGCAGGATGCCCAGCTCCTCGGCGTCGTACTGCTTCTTGTTCGACATAAACTCCATCGTGTCGCCCTGCTCCAGGGTGCCGTCGAACACGCGGGCGTAGACGACGGAGCCGCGGTACGAGTCATAGATGGAGTCGAAGATGAGGGCGCGCAGCGGCGCGTCGGGATCGCCGGCGGGCGGCGGGACGCGGTCGATGAGCAGGTCGAGCATCTCGTCGACGCCCTCGCCCGTTTTGGCGCTGATCTGCAGGATGTCTTCGGCGGGCTCCCCAATCAGGTCCTCCAGCGCCTGGGCCACCTCGTCGGGCCGGGCCACGTCGAGGTCCACCTTGTTGATGACCGGAATGATCTCCAGGTCCTGTTCCAGGGCCAGCCACAGGTTGGAGATGGTCTGGGCCTCGATGCCCTGCGCCGCGTCGACCAGCAGGATGGCCCCTTCGCAGGCCTTGAGGGCCCGGCTCACCTCGTAGGTGAAGTCGACGTGCCCCGGCGTGTCGATGAGATTGAGGGTGTACGCCTCGCCCTCCGACGGGGCGTAGGGCATCCGCACGGCGTGGCTCTTGATGGTGATGCCGCGCTCGCGCTCCAGGTCCATGTCGTCGAGCGTCTGCTCCTTCATCTCGCGCTCGGTAATCGTCCCGGTGCGTTCGAGCAGCCGGTCGGCCAGGGTGCTCTTCCCGTGGTCGATATGCGCGATGATACAGAAGTTGCGGATGGTCGAAAGGTCAGGCATGAGGCACACAGGCCGTCGGATGTACGTCCAGCGAAGGGCCGAAATGGGACCAGCCCAAGCTCAAAGGGCCGGAACCGTGTAACGGACCGTCCTTCCTCACGTTGCATGGTTCAGATGTGAATGACGGCGGACGGCCGACCGCGGACCGCAGAAATGACACTCCCAGGCCGATCTCGGACATATGCTGCCTTCCCGTCGTCGGCCGACCGCGCTCCGCCGTCGTGCTACGGCTCCTCCCGCACCGCCGAGGGGCGCGCCGACGCCACGCGATCCCCTGCCTCCGTGCCGTCGGGGGCACTGGTGCCGTCCATCCGCGATAGGGCCGACGGCACCGGCGGCGGCGAGCCGACGTCCTGCGCGAGGTCCGAGAACACGGCCGCCGGGGACTTTCGCGTTCGCACGCCCCAGTCCAGCCCAGCCGCCTCCTTCCGTCGGCGCTTGGCGTGCCGGCGCTCGTGGAAGGTGTGATGGAAGATCATGACGCCCACGACGCCCAGGACGATTGACATGTCGGCGACGTTCCAGATGGGGAACAGCTCCAGGTACGAGCCGCCAAGGAACGGGATGCTCTGCGGGATAAAGCCCTGCCAGAGGCTCACGTGAATGAAGTCGACGACGCGGCCGGTAAACCAGGTGCCGTAGTCGAGGAGGACGCCGTAGAAGAGGCGGTCGATGATGTTGCCCAGGGCGCCGCCGAGAATGAACGCCAGACTCCAGCGGTAGGGCGCGTAGTCGTTCCGCACCTGATAGACGTATGCGCCCACGAGGACGGTTGCCACGAGCGCGAGAACCGTCACGGTTCCGGGGGGACCAATCGTGAGCCCGAAGGCCATTCCCGGGTTTTCCGTGAAGGTCAACCGCAGCCAATCGCCGAGGAGCGGGATGGACTGCTCGCGGTACATGAATTGAAGGATCGCCGCTTTGGTGGCCTGGTCGAGGAGCACGACGGTCCCAGAAATCCAAAAGACGCGCATCATTCAGGGGTGGAAGGTTTGAGGGTGTGGGGGTTGTATCGGGCGTTGGGGCGTCCCCACACGGGAAAACGGGGCGCGGCCAGGGGCCACTACGACTTCGACACTGAGGCTTCAGCGGCGAGGGCCTCTCCGACCTCGCGGTCCCACTCCATCACGATGGGAATGCGCCGACCAATGCCAAAGGCTTTCTCTGTAACGCGCAGGCCGGGCGGGGCCTGGCGGCGCTTGTATTCGTTCTGGTCGACCTGACGGAGCACGTCGCGCACGAGGTTTTCGTCGATGCCCGTTTCATCCACGATGGTGCCGAGCTCCTTCTTCTCCTCGATGTAGCGCTTCAGGATGGCGTCGAGC
>CAZRPQ010000090.1:0-7725 GCA_964601725.1 uncultured Salinivenus sp.
CCCCTTCTGCCACGCGGTGGAGCGACCGTTCAGTGTTGCGGAGCAGGATCCATCGGTCCACCTTTGGCCGATACAACGTCCAGAAGTTCGTCTTGCTCCGCGTGTAGCGACGACGGACATCCGTCTCCGGGACGCGATGGCCGCCTTTCCGGACGCGCTCCTGCACGCGGCGCACGCAGAGGTCGGCCGAGTCGAGGAAGACGAACGCGATGCGCGTCACGTATCCGGCGTCGTTCATGCGGTCAACGGTCCGGGCCAGTCCTCGTCCCGCGAGCGTCGACTCGACGACGAACGAGGTTCGGTCCTCAATATACGCGTCGAGCCGCCGGAGAAACTGCCGGCCGGCCGCCATCCGCGCCGCATACGGATCGTCTGGGTTGAGTTCTTTCGCAATCCGGTCGGCGGCCAGGTACGGCAGGTCTTTCTGCGCGGCATACGGCTCCGCAAGCGTGGTCTTGCCTGCGCCGTTGGGCCCCGAAGTACCGTCGGCTCCGTCATGGTTGCTGCCCTCCCATCATTGCTGGCCCTCGCGCGTCACTCCTCACGCGTCACGCTCAGTACGTCTTCTCCACCCCGGCCGCGACCGACATCATGCCCCGAAAGACGCCCATGTTGGACATGATCTGCATCATCGAGCCCTCGATCTGGTAGTCGGGAGAGGCGAGCGCCTCGGCGGCGCCCATCTCGCCCTTGTCCATCCGCACCCACACGTCGTAGGCCGCCGTGGCCCGGGCCATGACCACGCCGGTGTCCACCTCCTCCTCGCGCATCTGCTCGGAGGGGGCGTCGTCGATCCAGAGGTCCACGTCGACGACCTGCCCGTTCTCAAACGTGTAGGTGGCGGAGACGTCCTCGCCGCCGGGCGTGTCGAGGCAGCGCAGCTCCACGGTTTTCGAGAAGTCACCGGCGGTGTCCTGAAACTCGTCGTCGCTGTTTATTGCCTCGACGAAGTGTTCGACGAATTCAGGGGTCCAGTAGCGGGGCAGGTCGGACATCGGCACAAGGGGTTGGTCTGGAAGACAGTGTGTACGGGATGGTAACACATCGGTCCGGTACTCCGCAACCGTCCCCTCTGCATACGGACCGATCGCGTGTTAAAATCTCGGCTGGAGTCCCCCGAGTCGTGGATTGTGCCGGAGGGGGGGTGGACATTCGGCCCGAACCGGGAGGAGATCTCCTCCTGTCGCTCTGCCCTGGACCTGCCTGTCCTTCGATGCCCAAGCACAGTTCCCCTCGTGAGCCTAAATTTTTTCCGGTCGGCCACAGCCTGTTGCGTAGCAGCGTCCCCAGAAGCTCATTTTTTCCGGCGCGAGGGACGACAGACCGATGCGTTTGAAGATCGTTATTTTGTGCAAGATACAGCACTGAGATCACCGCCTCTGGCAGCTCAGGCGGGGGGCAGCAGCAGTGTATCCCCCAAAAAACATCTCTCTCTTGACCAGCCCCGTGGAAGGCTCCACCATCAACTGGGGCATAGGGACGCTCTTTCGGAACGCCCCAGAGCCTGGCATCATATTTGGCTGCCCTGGTAGATGACACACCCTACATACCCTGCGCCCTTCCGAGGCTCCTCACGGGAGTTTAGTCGAAGACCCCCGGTTCGGGAACCCCTGAGCGCAGCCGGATTTTTCCAAGCAATTTTTGATTCAGCGAGCGCACTGCCGTGACGGTCCAGTCCCTCTTTTCATCCCATGTGCTCTTTCTCGGATACCTTCTGGCCTTTGCCGCCGCGGCACTCCTCTCGTTTGCGGGGATCTGGTGGGCCCGCACCATCGAGGACCCAGACACTCGCCACGGGCTCGTGGCGCTCCTAGGCGCCAGCGGCGGATGGGCCGCGAGCTCCCTCGGCGTCCTCCTGGCCCCGACCCCCGCTCTGAAAGGCGCACTCTACACGGGGGGCCTCATTGTCGGATTCGCGACCGTAGGAGCGTGGCTGTATTTCTGCTCCGCCTACACGGGCCGCTCCCTGCATCGCAACCGATCCGTTCGGCGCGCTGCCCTCTTTGTCTTCGCGGTCGTGGCACTATTGAAGGCGACCAACTCGCTGCACGAACTGTTCTTTACGCTCGAAGCCACGACGGCTTCCGTTCCACACCTTGGGGTTGACCACCACGCGCCGTACTGGGTGAGTGTGAGCTTTGCCTACTTGCTGGCCGCGATGGGCTACTTCATGCTGCTCGAACTGCTCGCGCAGGTCGGTTCTGGGCGCAAGGCGATCGGCATCCTCCTGGAACTGGGGGCCCTTCCGCTCTTTCTAAACGCCGTCGGCTACGCCAGCCCCTGGCTGCTGGACATCTCCCACGAGCCGATCGGCGTGGCAGCGTTTGCCGTCGGCGTGCTCTTCGTCTATCGACATCCGTTCCGGGCCCTCCGGCATGCCGCTGAGCACGACGGCCCGGCGTTCGTGCTCGGCCCAGAAGGCCGGCTTCGCAACTACAACCACAGCGCCGCCCCTTTCCTTTCGGAAGGCTCAAGCGATCCGGCCGCAATCGGGACGCCCTTCGATCGGGTGCTGCCCGAGGTGGCCCAGGCCGCGGCCGCGGATCAACGGACGGTTCGGCTCAGTCAGGCCTCGTCTCCCCGGTACTACCGGCTGGAGAAAAGCGTTCTCGGAGCGGACGAGACCGAGTCGACCCGCCTGCTGCTGCTGACCGACATCACCGAGCGCAGAGAACGACAGGAGGCCCTCGAGTTGAAGGAGGAGCGGTCTGTGCTGTGCCGGATGTCCCGCATCGCGGCCGGTCCAGACTCTTCTTTCGAAGACAAGATCCACCAACTGATCGACCTCGGGCGGACCCACCTGGATCTGCCCTACGGCTATCTGACCCGTATTTCGGACGGCACCCAGCAGATCGACCACGCCTGTGGCACACATCCGCTGCTCCAGCCCGATGAGTTTTACCCTCTCTCCGAGTCGCATTGTCGGGAGACTGTTCAGACGGTGGGCGTCCTGGCCCTCCAGGACACCGCCTCGGACGGAGCGTCGCACCCGGCCACCGAGCGGTTTGGGTTCGGCACGTACGTCGGTGTCCCGGTGCTCGTGGAGGGAGAGCTCTACGGCACGTTCTGCTTTGCAGGGCTCGACGTTCGGGAGGAGCGCTTCAGCGAGCGCGAGATGGCGGTGTTGGAGCTCATGACCCGGTGGGTGAGCTATGAGCTCGAGCAGCACCGCGCCAAGGAGCGGCTCAAGGAGAACAACGAGCGGCTCAATCGCTTTGCGGGACTCGTGTCTCACGACCTCCGCAATCCTCTGAACGTAGCACAGGGGCGGCTTGAGCTAATCAAGGCGGAAGGCGATCTGAGTCACGTGCCGCCCCTAGAGCATGCCCTGGACCGGATGGGGGAAATTATCCGGGACGTCCTCGCCCTTGCCCGGGGCAGGCAGGAGATCACCTCCGACGATCGAGAGCCGCTCAGGCTCGCGGCGGCGGCCGAGTCGAGCTGGACCCACGTCGAGACGAACGGCGCAACGCTTCATGTGAAGGAGGACCTGGGCCTGCAGGCCGACGAGGGACGGTTCCAACAGCTCCTGGAAAACCTGTTTCGGAATGCCGTGGAGCATGGCGGGGACGACGTGGTGGTCACGATCGGAGGGCTGCCAAACGGGTTCTTCGTTGAGGACGACGGGCCCGGCATCCCGGTGGAGGAGCGCGGAGCGGTCCTGGAGGAGGGCTACTCGTCGACCGACGGGGGAACGGGCTTCGGGCTCTCAATCGTGGAGACGGTCGCGGAGGCCCACGGGTGGACCTTGTCGGTCATGGACGGGCGAGCAGGCGGAGCCCGATTCGAGTTCAATGGGGTCGAGGCGGCAGAGAAAGAGACGAGGAGAAAAAGAGTAGCGGCCTGAGTCCCTTCGGGCCATTCGCTTCCGCGGCGGCACTTCTGCGGTGGAGATGGAAGAGAACGAGGGCAGCGCCCTGCACCGTTCGACCGGCGCCGCGTAGGAACGGGGCGGCCGGATGGCCACTCCCTGGCCCAGCTCTCCGAGGTTTCGCCCCAACTCCTCCGAGTCGTCTCTGGCCGGAGCGCGCCTTCAGGAGCCATCTTTGAGTAGACTGAACGGCGATACTGCGGACAGGGATGGGCTTGTTGCGCACTCGGGCCGCATGAAGCCCTCCGCCCCGAACGCGCGCCGCAGGTGTATCTCTCCGAGCTGGGAGGCTCCTCGATCAACTGGTCGGTTCGCGTGTGGACGAAGACAAGCGACTACTGGGCGGTGAAAGAGCGACTGACGACCGCGGTCAAACAGGCACTCGACGAACATGAGACCGGCATGCCGTATCCGCAGAGGGACGTCCACCTTGACGAACTGGCCCCAACGGACGGACAGGAGGACCTCACGCCGCGCGAGTCGGACTCCGCTTCCTCAGCGTGACGGCGTTTCGACGCCCTAGAAGAGATTCCGCCCCGTGTTCATGCACAACCCTGCATCCCGAGGCCGACGCTGTGCTCTCGGAACGGCACCCGCCAAGCCGCCCCGAAGGCCGAGAACTAGAGACCGGGACACACGGAGACGACCGGCCGGCTGAAAAACCCGAGTGGCAAATTCGGACGTCAAATCTGCGCGGTCCGTTTCGAAACATTCCTTTCCAGAGTGAAGAATTTTCCGGCGCCTTTCTCCCATCAGGACCGGAAAAGACCAGCAATTCGTCCCACACATTCGCAGGCCTTTGTGACCGTGCCGGGAAACACCCACGGTGAGGCCCACTTGTGCCTCCACTTCCTGATAAAGGCATGACGAGAACGAGTGATATTCTTCTGTCGAGTGTTTTCCATGGCCTCCCTGCACGATATTCCAAAAGAAAAAATATTCAAAAGACGCCGCTTGGAGTACCGTGCACAGTTCTTGCTTCACAAGTACGTGCTGCGAAGACTGTTGGGGAGAGCCCTCCAGAAGCGGTGCGCCACGTCTGCCTGTGCAGGCGCAAGAGCTACGCGAAACACACGGATCGCACAGGTGAGTCAGTATTTTCCCCACGCCGTAGAGCGCCTCCCCAGACCCACACCTGTCTATGAGTCAGTCCGAAGCCCAACCGGAAGAGGATCCTCCGTCGAATGGCTCGGCGAGTGGCTCACCGAGCAGCCAGAGCCGACCGGCCTCGGAGGCCCTTCCTCTGGGCGAAAACGCCCCGCCTGACGACCGGCCACACCCGCCGTTCCGGGAGCAGGTGCGCCGAGTGATGGAGAAAGTCGACCTTTCGTTGAAGGAAAAGGTCCAGGCCCTCCTCCAAACCGGCCTCGACTGGTTCGGTCTGGAGGTGGGATTCCTCGCCGAGATTGACCTTGTAGAGTCAGCGCACCGGACCGTCGTGGCCGCCGGGGCGCACCCGAAGCTTCAGGAAGGCGCGGAGGCAGGCCTGCCGCAGACCTACTGCCGGGAGATCGTGACCCAAAGCGAGATCTTCTCGCTTGAGGACGCCGAGCAGCAAGGCTGGGCAAAGGATCCGGCCTACCAGAAATATGATCTGTCCTGCTACCTCGGCACGAAGATCCTCGTTGATGGACAGCTCTACGGCACGGTCTGCTTCGGGAGCCGGACGCCGAGCCCCGATCCGCTGGGTCCAGGGGACGAGGCAGCCCTGGAACTGGTCGCCCAGTCGATTGAGCGAATCCTGGAGCAATACCGACGGCAGCAGGAGACCGACCAGCTGAGGGACAAGTATGAGCTGCTCCTGGAGGCGGCTCCCAACGCCATTATCCTGGCCGACATCAATACCGGCCGGATTGTCGAGGCCAACCAGAAGGCCGCCGAGTTGATCGGGATCGGGGAGGAGAAGATCACTGGGCTCCACCAGACGGAGCTCCATCCCGACGAGGAGGCCGATCGCTACCGGCGCCTGTTCCAGGAGTGCTGCCGACCAGGGGTGAAGGGAACGGTGCGCCGGTTCGAGGACGGATCCTCGATTTACGTCCAGACCGACGGAGGGGAGGAGATCCCGGTCGAAATCAGCGCCGCGACCGTAGACGTGGGGGGGCGGAAACTGGCGGTGGGCATCTTTCGGGATGTCCGCGAGCGCCGGCGGAAAGAGCGCGAGCTTCGCCGCCGCTCCGACGCTATGGAGGCGGCGATCGACGGGATGGCTATCTTGGACAGCGAAGGCACGTACCAGTACGTCAACCAGGCCCACGCGGACGTTTACGGATACGACGCGCCGGAGTCGCTGCTGGGTAGGTCTTGGACGCTTTGCTACGACGAGGAGGAGCGACGGCACCTCGAGTCTGAGGCAATGTCGGCGCTACGCGAAGAAGGAGAGTGGCGCGGAGAGGCAACAGGACGGCGCGCCGATGGATCTTCGTTTCCGCAGGAGTTGACCTTGACGAGACTCGAGGACGGAAGCATAATCTGCGTCGTCCGAGACATCACCGCGCGGAAAAAGCGAGAACGGGCCCTCCGGGAGCGGCGAGAAAAGATCGAGGCGCTCTACGAGGCGACCCGCCGGGTGCTCACGGCCGAAAGCCGCGAGCAAGTCTCAGATCGCATCCACGAACTACTCGGAAACATCTTCGACTATCCACTCAGAAATACCGGGTTTGCAGACGGAGAGACCATCTTTCCGGAGCAAACGACGGCGGAAGGCCCCCGCGTGCCCTCGCCCGAGCCGCAACCGAAAAGCGGGGATAGCCTCTCGGCCAGGGCCCTGCGGGCTGGCGACACGGTCGTGATCGAAGACGCAAGCGGTCTCGATAACGACGTTGAGTACGGAGATCTGCGCTCCGCGGCGGCTGTGCCGATTGGGAAGCAGGGGGTCGTTGTCGTCGGCAAAACGGAGATCGAAGACTTCGATCCGTTCAACCTCCGCCTGGTCGAGATCCTCGGCAGCTACGCCGCTCTGGTCCTCGGGCGGCTCAATCGGGAGGAGGCCCTCCGCGAGGCGAAAGATGAGGCAAGGACGGCCCAAGCGGAGGCGGAGGCGGCCAGTCGGGCCAAATCGACGATGCTCGCCAACATGAGCCACGAGATCCGCACGCCACTGACCTCGATCATCGGTTTTGCCGACATCCTCGGCCAAGAGGCCCAGGACGGAGAGACGGCTGCCCGCTTTTCGAGGCTCATCGAGGAAAGCGGGCGGCGCCTGCTGAACACGCTCGACGGGGTGCTCAATCTCTCGAAGTTGGAGGCCGGCCAGATGGAGCTGGAGGAAACGACAGTCGACCTTGCCGGGCAGGCCGAGGCGATCGCGGAGGAGATGCGGCCGAAGGCTGAGGAGAGTGGGCTGAGCCTGCAGGTAGACACGGGCAGGACTCCCGCCTGGGCCCATGCCGACGAGGGCGGGGTACAGATCGTGCTCCAGAACCTCCTCTCCAACGCGATCAAGTACACGGACGAGGGAGAGGTTCGGGTCCGGATCTACCGGGAGGAGGATGCTGCTCAGAACGAGAACGCGGCCGTCTTGGAGGTGGAGGACACCGGAATCGGGATGGACGCAGAGCTGGCCGAGGGGCTTTTCGAGCCATTTCGCCAGGAGTCGGAGGGACTGGATCGGGAGTACGAGGGCACGGGGCTGGGCCTGACCGTGACCAAGAAGGCGGTCGATCAGATGGGCGGATCGATCGAGGTGGAGACCGAGAAGGGTGTAGGAAGCTGCTTTGTCGTGCGTCTGCCAGGAGCCGAGCGATAGGAGAGAAGGGAAAATTGCCCGGTGGAAGAAGCTGTACGATAGCTTCACCACCGTTTTTCGAGACTGTTCGGGGCTGAGAAGCTGTTTGGCGGACTGTCTATGGCCT
>CAZRPQ010000091.1:0-7587 GCA_964601725.1 uncultured Salinivenus sp.
TGTGGGCGCCGCCCACCGGGTCCTGAATCAGCTTCGCGTCGTTGGAGACGGCCCGAACCACGACGGTCGTGGGGACAGCCTCCTGGCCGGAGGCCGGGACTGCGAGCAGGAGTGCGAGAAGGGCGATACAAACTGAACGGAGACGGATCATCAATACGGGCATGGATGCGAGCAGATCTGAGGCGCATTTCTACTGTATCTGCGTCTCTGGAGGCTGATCCCACCCGCCCTTCATTGCACCCCGGCCCCCTCCCACACATCGGGAATCCATTACAACGATGCCGGAGAAAGTCCCACAACAGCGTTGCTTCTGCGTCGGGATGTTATGGACGACGGGGGCACCAACCGGGTCTTCCCGTGAACGGGGCGGGCCGAACGTGCACGTTTGTCACCGGGTCCGGGAAGGCCGCGCCCGGCATTCGGACTCGACGTTGGGCTCACAACCGAAGGGGACGCCCCCCCGATGCTCCGTCCTCTCCGCAGATTCCAAACAACGCCGTCTCATCCACTATGCTCTCAATCCAGCGTGTACTGTTCCCGACTGACTTTTCCGACGGGTCGAAGCAGGCCTTCCCGCAGGCCGCCTTTCTCGCCGACTGGCACGACGCGGAGCTCCACGTCCTGAACGTCACGGGCCGCCATCGGCACGACTACGAGGAGCAAACGGAGAATTTTCCGCTTTCCGTCGATCTGCTCACGGAGTGGCTCCGGCGGCCGTCGGGGCCGGTCTCCGGAACGAACGGGCCGGACCTGGAGGCCCTGCCCATCACGCAGACACAGGTGGAGTCGGCGGAGCCGGCCGAACGGATTGTCGCGCATGTTGAGGACGAAGAGATCGACCTGGTCGTGATGGGGACCCACGGCCGCCGCGGGGTCGACCGCATGCTGTTCGGCAGCGTCACCGAGGAGGTGGTGCGCAAGGCCCCGTGCCCGGCGTTTACCGTGCGCACCGGGGCCGAGGGGGCCCCGAGCCAGGCCGTGCGCCGCGTCCTCGTGCCCGTCGACTTCTCCGACGCCTCCGAGGTGGCGATTCGGCACGCCCGCGAGATCGCCCTCACTTACGGCGCGGAGATTGACCTGCTGCACGTGGTGGAGGAGCCGCTCTACCCCTCGGCCTACGAACTGGAGCCGACGGGCTTTCCCACACAAGAAGTCATCGACCGGGTCGAAAAGCAGCTCGGAGACGTTGCCCGGGAGGACATCGGATACGAGCACGTGATGGTGCAGGCCACGGCCGGATCCCCGCCCCACGAAATTCTCGACTACATCGACGAGAATGAGGTCGACCTCACCGTGATTGCCACCCACGGCCGCACGGGCCTCGACCGCATTCTGCTCGGGAGCGTGGCGGAGCGGGTCCTGCGGCAATCGCCCAAGCCGGTCTTCGTGGTGAAGCCGGATCGCAAGTCGCTCGTCCCCGCTTCGGCCGAACCCGGAGCCGCGGCCCTTCGCGAGTAGTGGCCTCAAGCTCACAGCCATCCCTCCAGACGCCCACCCGGCAGCGGTTGGCACCGACAGGAGTCGTGTGCCGTGCGCGGTTGCCATCGGGACGGGACAGGGGCTCCCACCCCCGATCCTCGGGTTCGAGCAGCCCTGAGCGCGGTCGGCAGAGACGCTTTCCACCCCTCTTCACGAATCGCTACAAAGGATGTCATGAGTAACGCAGTTGTTGCCAAGAAGCAGCAGTACGTTCGCCGCTTCGACACGCTCACCAACGAGGACGTGCCCGTCGTCGGGGGCAAAAATGCCTCCCTCGGGGAGATGATTGGCGCGCTCAAGGAGGAAGGCATCCGTGTGCCCGACGGCTTCGCGACGACCGCCGAGACCTACTGGCGGTACCTGGCCGCCAACGACTTGGAGGAGAAGATTCAGGCACAGCTCGACGCCCTGGCCAACGGTGAGCAGTCATTGGCCGACACGGGAGCGACCATTCGGGGGCTCGTCCGGGGGGGGACGTTTTCCGAGGGAAGTGCCGAGGCGATCCGGGAGGCCTACCACGCCCTGAGCGCAAACTACGACGCCGAGGCGATCGACGTGGCGGCCCGCAGCAGCGCCACCGCCGAGGACCTGCCCGAGGCCAGCTTCGCCGGGCAGCAGGAGAGCTTCCTCAACGTGCGGGGCGACGAGGCCGTGCTGGCGGCCTGCAGAAAGTGCTTCGCCTCCCTCTTTACCGACCGCGCCATCACGTACCGCGAGGAGCAGGGCTTCGACCACATGCAGGTGGCCCTCTCGGTCGGCATCCAGAAAATGGTGCGGGCCGACAAGGCGGGCGTCCTGTTCACGATCGACACGGAGAGCGGCTTCCCGGACAACGCCATCATCAACGCCGGCTGGGGACTGGGGGAGACGGTGGTGAAGGGCACGATCACGCCCGACCAGTACACGGTCTACAAGCCGCTTCTGGGCGACGAGACGCTGACGCCCATCGTCGGCAGGCTGCGAGGCGCCAAGGAGAAGAAAATCGTCTACGCCGACGAGGACGGCGAGCCCACAAAAACCGTTGAGACGACCGAGGAGGAGCGAACCGCCTTCGTCCTGTCCGACGAGGAAGTGCTCACGTTAGCGCGGTGGGGGCGCCTCATCGAGGACCACTACGACCGGCCCATGGACATCGAGTGGGCGCGCGACGGGGCGACCGAGGAGCTCTTCATCCTCCAGGCCCGCCCCGAGACCGTCCAGTCCCAACAGGCCGCGAGCATGCTGCGCACGTACCGGCTCGAAGAACGGAGCGAGCGGCGGGTGACCGGCCTGAGCATCGGCCAATCGGTCGCGGAGGGCACAGTCCAGCTCATTCACAGTGCGGAGAAAATCGACGAGTTCGAGGAAGGGAGCATCCTCGTCACGGAAATGACGGACCCGGACTGGGGGCCCATCCTCAAGAAGGCGGCCGGCATCGTTACCGACCACGGCGGCCGCACCTCCCACGCGGCCATCGTGAGCCGCGAGCTCGGCATTCCGGCCGTCATTGGGACGGGGAACGCGACCGAGGTCCTCGCCGACGGGCAGGAGGTCACGCTCTCGTGCGTGGAGGGCAGCGACGGGCACGTCTACGAGGGCCTTCTGGAGTACGAGACGACGGAACTGGACCTGGAGGCCCTCCCCGACACCGACACCAGCATCATGCTCAACGTGGCGAGCCCCGCCGCGGCGCTCAACTGGTGGCGGCTGCCCGCAGAGGGCATTGGGCTCGCCCGGATGGAGTACATCGTCAACAATACCATCAAGGTGCACCCGATGGCGCTCGTTGATGACGACCAGGTCGAGTACGAAGTGGACCAGGCCCGCATCGAGGAGCTGACGCAGGGCTACGACGACAAGACGGCGTACTTCGTCGATCACCTGGCGCGTGGCATCGGCACGATCGCCGCGTCGCAGCATCCGGACCCGGTGATTGTGCGGATGAGCGACTTTAAGACGAACGAGTACGCCGACCTCGTGGGCGGGCAGGCCTTCGAGCCGCACGAGGAGAACCCGATGCTGGGCTGGCGGGGGGCCTCCCGCTACTACAGCGACGACTACCGCGAGGGTTTTGCCCTGGAGTGCCGGGCCCTCAAGCGGGTCCGTGACGACATGGGCTTCACGAACGTCGTGCTCATGATCCCCTTCTGCCGCACGCCCGCGGAGGCGGACCGGGTGCTTGAGATCATGGCCGAGAACGGCCTGGAGCGGGGCGAGAACGGCCTCGAGGTCTACGTGATGGCCGAGATTCCGTCCAACGTCCTTCAGGCCGATGACTTTGCGGAGCGGTTCGACGGCTTCTCGATCGGCACCAACGACCTGACGCAGCTCGTGCTGGGCGTGGGCCGCGATGCGGAACGGCTGTCGTACCTCTTCGACGAGCGCAATCGGTCGGTGACCCGGATGGTCCGCGCCCTCATCGAGCAGGCCCACGCGGCGGACCGTCCGGTGGGCCTCTGCGGCCAGGCCCCCAGCGACCACCCCGACTTCGCCGAGTTCCTCGTGGAGGCGGGCATCGACTCCATCTCCGTGATCCCCGACAGTGTGGGGGACGTGATTCACCATGTTGCCGAGGCAGAAGCGAGACGGAGCAACTGATGCGTATTGCGTAGTGCGTATTCGTAGTGCATATTGCGTAAATCGGCCCGCCGCGAATCATTACGCAATACGAAATACGCAATATACAAGTCCGTCTCCGCCCATCACCGGCTTCTGACCGAGAACGCTGTCGGGGCGTCACGGACTTTTGGACGGAGCGGAGGCTTGTTCGATCTCGAACGTGCGGGTTTCGCCCTGTGTCATCTCACACACCTCGCCGCAGACCCCAATCGTGACGGCCTCTGTCCCTCCGCGGTCGAAGGACACCGTGAGTTCTTCGGTGGTCACCCGCACCGAGAGCCAGTGGCCCCGGTAATGGACCCGCAGGCGCACATCGTCGAGCTCGTAGGGCAGCAGGGGGTTGAACCAGAGCACATCGTCGCGCGTCTCGATGCCCGTGTGGACGCGCTGGATGAGATCGACCGTTCCGGCCATGGCGCCGAGGTGGATGCCCTCGGGGGTGGTGCCGCCCTGCACGTCCTCGATGTCGCTGTGCAGGGCCTCCTGGAAGAACTCCCACGCCTCCTCCCGGTCCGAGCGGGCCAGGACCCACGAGTGGACGACGCGGCTGAGGGTCGACCCGTGGGCGGTGCGCTCCATGTAGTACTCGATATTGCGCGGGATGAGCGCCGGGTCGAACTCGTAGCCCATGTGCTCGAAGAGGGCGCTCAGCGCCTCCGCCGAGAACAGGTAGAACAGCATCAGCACGTCGGCCTGCTTGCTGGCCTTGTACCGATTGGGGGTATCGTCCTCCGCTTCCAGGATGCGGTCGAGGCGCTGGATGTCGTCGTACGTGTCGCGGTAGCCCTCCCAGTCGAATTCCTTGAGGTCCTCGTACCCCTCGAACTGGCTGATAATGCCGTCCCCGTGGAAGGGGACGAAGAGGTTCCGGCTGATCTCGTCCCATTCGGCGAGCTCTTCCTTTTCGATCTCGAGGGTCTCCAGGACCTCCCGCCGCCGCTTCTCGTCGAGGCGGTCGAGCACGCGGTTCGCTAGGCGCAGGACCCAGGCCGCCATCACGTTGGTGTAGGCGTTGTTGTCCAGGCCCGGCTCGTCGGCGTCCGGGTAGCGGGTGTGGAACTCGTCCGGGCCCATCACGCCCCGGATCTCATAGCGCTCCCGGTCGGGATTATAGGTGGCGATGCTCGCCCAAAACCGGGCGATCTCCAGGATGAGTTCGGCGCCGTAGTAGGCGAGGAACGTCTGGTCGTCGTTGACCTGCACGTACTGCCAGACGTTGTAGGCGATCGCGGCGTTGACGTGGCGCTGCAGGTTCGAGTTGTCGGGAATCCAGCGGCCCGAGCGCGGATTGAGGTGCAGCATCTGGCTCTCCTCGCGCCCGTTGCTTCCGCTCTGCCAGGGAAACATCGCCCCGTCGTAGCCCGCCTCGCTCGCCAGCGCCCGGGCCGCGGGCAGGCGACGGTACCGGTACATCATCAGGGAGCGCGCCAGCTCCGAGATGCGCAGGTTGATGAAGGGGAAGATGAACAGCTCGTCCCACAGGATGTGGCCCCGGTACCCCTCCCCGTGCCATCCGCGAGCGGGAACGCCCACGTCGCGGTCGATCGTCTGGGGAGAGGTGGTCTGCAGCAGGTGGAAAATGTGCAGGCGCAGAATGAACTGCGTCTCGACGTCCCCGTCACTCAGGTCGATGTCGGAAATGCTCCAGAGGTGCTCCCACCGGCGCGTGTGCGAGCGGAGCAGATCGTTGAACGAGCCGGCCCGGCGCACGGCCGTGCGGGCCTCCACCTGCGAGTTGCTGATGGCAAAGTCGCGCGAGGTGTAGATCCCGACGACCTTCTCGACGCGAAGCTCCTTTTGCTCCTGGCAGGGCACGACGAGCCGCTGCTCGACCTGTCCCTCCGAGGCCTCGCGGTCCCGGTTGGTGGGGGCGAGCACGTCCCCGTCGAACACGCGGGTGCGGGCCGCCTGCGTCATGCGAATGTGCGACTGGTTGGTGCGACACGTCAGATAGACGGCGTCTTCGCCCTCGCAGCCGGTCTCGAGCCCCTCCAGGTGTTGGCTGTCAAGCTCCTGGTACCGCTCGACGTTTTCGTTCGTCACGGTGCCGTCGATGCCGGAGCGAATTTCGAGGTCGCCGGACCAGTTGTGGGGCGTCAGCCGCCACTCGATGGCCGCCAGGTGCGGATCGTCCATGTGCACGAACCGGCGCGTGCGGAGTGAGAATTCCCGGTCGTGCGCGTCGCGGAACCGAAGGCGCCGTTCCAGGAGGCCGCGGTACACGTCCAGGTCGTAGGCAAAGTCGAGCACCTCGACGCGCTCGAGGTCGAGCCAGTCGCCGCCGACGGGCCGGAACGTGAGGGAAAGCCAGTTGGGCCAGTTGACCAGGTCCTCGTTCTCCAGCACGGTGTCGGCAATCTCCGTCTCGCGCCGGTTGTAGCCGCCGGCCAGGTACGTTCCGGGATAGTGCGGGCCGCCGGCGTGCTCCTCCTCGAAGGCGCCCCGGGTGACGATGTACCCGTTTCCCAGCGCACAGAGCGCCTCGCGCAGCGGCTGCTGCTCGGGATCGTAGCCGGTGTAGGTCAAGTGCCACTCCTGAATCTCGCGTTCGTCCATTGCGCTGTACGTCTTATTCTGCAATCAGTCGCGTGTCTGCTCGTCCTCCCGCGACGTAGAGGGGCGGTCGTCGGAGGCCCGATGCCCATCTGTTCCGTCCTCGACCTCTCGCAGGTCGTGGACCACCGTGTCGGCGCCGTGGCCCCGCAGCGCCGCCTCGTTGCCGTTGCGGGACACCCCAACGACGAGGCCGAACCCGCCGGCGCGGCCCGCCTCAACACCCGCCCGAGCGTCCTCGACGACCAGGGCTTGCTCGGGCGCAACCCCGAGCCGACCCGCGGCTTCGAGGAAGAGGTCCGGGGCGGGTTTGCCCTCGAGCCCGAGCCGCTCGGAGACCACGCCGTCCACGCGAACGTCGAACAGGGCCTCGAGGCCGGCCGCCTCCAGGATGGTCTTGCAGTTTTTGCTCGAGGAGACCACGGCTACACCCAATTCCCGGCGGCGCCACCGTTGGATTTGCTCGACCGTATCGTCGTAGACCTGGACCCCTTTCTCCTCCACGAGATCGTGGAAAATCTCGTTCTTGCGATTTCCCAGCCCGTGGACGGTCTCCGCGTCCGGCGGATCGTCGGGATCCCCCTCGGGCAGGTCGATGCCGCGTGCGTCGAGAACGCTTCGCACGCCGTCGTAGCGGGGCTTGCCGTCGACGTACCGATCGTAGTCGGCCTCGGGATCAAACGAGGACTGGTCTTCCTCCTCTCGTGGGTCCCGCTCGTCGAGGAACGCATCGAACATCCCCGTCCACGCCCGGGCGTGGAGGCGCGCCGTCTCCGTGACGACGCCGTCGAGGTCGAGGATGGCGGCCTGGCAGGCAGGGGGGCTCACAGAGGGGGGAAGAGCGAGTCGAGAAACAGTCGAATGCACGTCCCGAATTTCTCCGGCCGCATCGCGGGGATGGAGTGAGAAGCTGTTTGGCGGACTGTCTATGGCCACCCCGGGGAGTACTCGGTCGCG
>CAZRPQ010000092.1:0-7576 GCA_964601725.1 uncultured Salinivenus sp.
GACTGGAGGCGGTACCGGCCCCATCGCTCGGTATGCCTTCTGGGGCGAGCCTGCCGTCAAGGATGCCATTGAGGCCCAGGGCGTTCCGCACCCGGAGGTCGACCTTGTGCTCCTCAACGAATCGCCGGTTTCCTTCGAGCATCCCCTGACGGGCGGAGACCGAGTGAGCGTATATCCGTGGATCCAGTCTCTCCCCCGTCCGGCGAACAGCCTGCGGCCATCACTGCCCCGCCCGCCCCGGTTCGTGTGCGACGTGCACCTCGGCCGGCTGGCCCGTTACCTGCGCATGCTGGGCTTAGACACTCGCTACGCGACCGACCGCCGGGATCCGGAGCTGGCCCGCATCTCGGCCGAGGAGGAGCGGGTGCTGCTCACACGGGACGTGGAGCTCCTAAAACGGAGCCGCGTTCAGCTGGGCGCCTTCGTTCGGGCGCAGGCGCCCCGCCGTCAGTTCAGGGCGGTCGTGAAGCGGTGTGGGCTCGCCGAGCACGCCGATCCGCTCACGCGATGCCTCGACTGCAATGCGGAGCTCGGCCCGGCCTCGCCCGCGGCGATCGACGAGCAGGTGCCGCCCCAGGCCCGGGCTGCGCACGACGAGTTCGTGCAGTGTCCGGCCTGCGACTCGGTGTACTGGGCCGGCACGCACGTGGAGCGCATGCGGCGGCTCATTGACGAGGTGACGTCCTCGACCCCGGAAGATCCCGAGTCCGATCCGCCCTCCCCCTGGTGATGCCGTGTTGACCTCGTCGTGTCGGCTCGAAAAGATGGCGAGACTGGAGGGCGGAAAAGAAGCTTTTTCCTTCTAAATCAAAAACGCTCAACGTTTTAACGTTGCAACGGTTGAGCTCCAAAGCCGTCCAAAGCAGGCAAGTCGTTTCGGGTAGACCGACGCTTTCGGCACAAATCCGTATGACAACCACCCTGATCACATCGCCCACCGTGGCCGCCGAGCAGCTCCGGAGCGGAGGACTGGTGGCATTTCCCACGGAAACGGTGTATGGGCTCGGCGCAGATGCCTTCCAGCCGGACGCCGTCCGTCGAATTTTTGAGGCGAAGGGGCGCCCCGCCGACAATCCGCTGATCGTGCACGTGCGAAGGCGCGATCAAATCGACCGGGTAGCGGCCCGCGTGCCACCCGCGGCGGAGCGGCTCCAGGAGCACTTTCACCCCGGCCCGTTGACGCTCATCCTGCCGAAGCACCCCGACTTGCCCTCGGTCGTCACCGCCGGGCTCGACACCGTCGGCGTCCGCATGCCTCGCCTTGAACTCACCCAGACGTTCCTGGAGGCCTGCGGCACGCCCGTGCCGGCCCCGTCGGCCAACCGCTCGGGGCGGCCGAGTCCTACGACCTGGGAGGCTGTGCAGCAGGATCTCGGCGGGCGAATCGAGTGCATCCTGCAGGGCGGGCGTACGGAGGCGGGCGTGGAGTCGACCGTCGTCGATTGCACCACGAAGCCGGTGGAGGTCCTGCGGCCGGGCGCGATTTCACTCGAAGCGCTCCGCGACGTGCTGGGCACCGTGCAGGGGGGAGGAACGGACGACGCTTCTCCCGTGCGAAGTCCAGGCACGCGTCATCGTCACTACGCCCCCTCCGCCGAGGTTCGGCGCGTGGAGGACCCCACGGCCGCGCAGCCGGGGGAGGGACATGCCTACATCGGACTCGAGGCCCCGTGCCAGCCCAACGCCTTCGGAGCCGTGTACGTGGAGGAGGACCTGAAGGCCTACGCGCACGATCTCTTCCACGTCTTTCGGGCGTGCGACGAAGAAGGCATTGCCGTGATCTACGCGCAGACGGTGCCCTCGACGGGCCTCGGGCGCGCCCTCAACGATCGCCTCCGACGGGCAGCGGCGCGGTAGGGGAACGTTTGGACGTGTGGATGGGCGGAGGCAACGTACATCCATACGTCCATCCGTCCAGACGTCCATCCCCCAATGAGCATCCGGAGTTGGTATTACGTGCCTGAAGGGACGCGACCTCCGCGGGTGGAACGGATGAGCCACCGGGCCAGGGGCGGGAGGACCCGGCAGGTCTGTACGAGGAGTCGGGCCGCGCCCGGGCGGAACGCCGCCGCGTGAATCCACCGCCCGAGGCGCATGCGGCGCCCAAAGGTGTCCGACCAGGCGGTGCGGTAGGCCGTGCGGAACGACGAGGCCGAGCGGTCTCCGTCGAGAAACGCAGAGGCACGCGGACTAACGAGGTCGGCCGTCCGGAGGGCCATCGCCATCCCGTCCCCACAGAGCGGAGCAATCATGCCCGCCGCGTCCCCGATCATGCACACGTCGTCGACGAAGCGGGACTTCGGCATCAGCGGCACCTGGCTCACCGCCTCGAACTGGTCACTCACGCGGGTGAGGCCCCGAAGTCGGTCGTCCAGAGTGGGGTTCTGCCGCAGGCTTTCGTTCAGCATGGCCGTCGGGGTGCCCCCGGCCTCCTTGAGGGCGTCGGTGTGGCCGATCCAGCAGACGTTGATGCGGTCGTCCTCCACGGGCGAGAGGCCACAGTAGCCGCCGGGGGCGCTGTGCAGCTCGATCGTGTCCGCCAGGGCGCCAGCCGACGGCCCCGCGTAGTGGGCCTTAAAGCCGACGTAGGGCGGCCGCTGCTCCAAAAAGGGCCGCTCCAGGGCCCGATCGAGACGGCTCCGCCGGCCATAGGCCCCGAAGACGAGGCGCGCCTCCAGGGTCTCCGCCCCGGCCGTGACCGCGAAGCCCTCGTCGAGGCTCCCCTGTACGTCCGTCACGCGCGTGCCAGCCCGGCCGTCCACCCCGGCCGCACAGGCCCGCCGAAAGAGAAGTCGGTCGAGCTGGTAGCGGCTCAGTCCGAGAGCAGGGTCGGGGAGGGCGTGCTCGGTTGTCGTGCCGCTGGGCGCGGTCAGGCGCGTACGGTCGATGGAGGACGCCCCGGCCTCGTGCACTGCCTCCAGAACCCCGAGACGGCGGAACGAGGACTGTGCCTCGGGCGAGAGGAATTCCCCGCAGAGTTTCTGGCGGGGATAGGTTGACTGCTCGGCCAGAACCACCTCGTGTCCCGCTCGGGCCAGTTGGAGGGCCGTGCTGCATCCGGCGAGACCGCCACCAATAACGAGGGCGTCGTAGGGCATGGGGGGAATGGGAGAGTGGGGGAAAGGGCGAGGGGGGAACGACCTCGCTGCTCCGTTTCCATCGCTGTTACGTAGAAAGCACCAGAGTGATATGGTCACCGTTCACCATTCGCCTCTCCCCCTTCACCCCTCGCCGTTCGAGAGTGTCGAGAGCGTCCACCGGAAGGCCCAGTGCCAACGGATCGTGGGGGAGGGGAGTCCTGCCTCTCGGGCAAGGAGTTCGAGGTCGTGTCGTCGAAAGCCCCGTCGGACCGACATCGGACCGTCGTGCTGCACCATCGGGGCCATCCGCAGCCCGCGACTCAGGATCCAGATCCCAACGTAGGCGAGCAGGTGCCGATGGAGATCATTAACGAGGATCCCATGGCGGGCGATCCGTTGCATCTCCGCAAGCAGCCGCACGGCCGCCTCGCCGTGGAAGTGATGGAGAACGAGGGCAGCGTGGACGATGTCGACGGAATCGTCGGAGGGAAGGTTGAAGGCATCCTCGATCTCGACGCGGACCCGCGAGCGAAGAGATGGCGACAACTGCGCGTCCAAGTATGCCCGCGCATGGCCCACCGTCACGGGGTTGGCGTCCACCCCGATCAATTCCAACGCACACCCCAGCTGAGCCCCTCGACGCGCGATGTGCACGAGGTGGTCCCCACTCCCGCAGCCCACGTCCAGCACGCGAAGGTGGTCGTGCCGGCGAAGGAGCGGATCGAGGACGGAGTCGGTGGCGGCGTAAGCGCCGAGCAGGCGGTTCGTCCGGCGAAGGTCCCGGAGCGCGCGCGTCAGCCGGGCGTCGGTGATCGAAAAGTCGTCCATCCACTCCTCCATCTCCAGGCGGGTAGACAGATCGGGGAACCGGGCAAGAGGAACGGACACGCCGGTCGCTCAGACGGGTTAGATGCAGTCGGAGGTTCTTGAATCAAAAATACTGAGAGACAATGGGATTGGCTACGTCACGTCGACCTCTGCCTCAATGCCCTGCTCCTCCAATTGATCGCGGACTTCGGGGGCGAGGTTCTGCTCGATGGAGCTCGGCATCACTTTGGCCACCAACCACGCCAGGTAGCCCTGTTGCCACGCCGCCTCAGTGGCGTCGTCAATTGAGATCTCCATGCGCCGCGATCCTGCGGTCTCCACCGTCGCCTCAATACCGCGACTCTCGAAGCCCTCTTCCAGATGATCAGCCATTTGATTGCGGACCGCCGATTCGATGTCGGCCCCGCCGCGGGCGGCCTGTGCCGCACGAGCACCCATCTGTCGACGAGCAAGTTCCTGGGCGTTAAGGATGGTGACTTCAATCATGGGAGATGGATCTGTGGCGAGAAGAGGATGCCGGTGGCGGCGGGGGGTCAACAACGGAGAGTGACCCTTCCGCTCGTCTTTAAAACGCATGACAATCCGTCTATAGGCGCTCCCGCGAAGGGGTTCCGGTCTGTACGGGTTCTTGGAACGAGAGCCCCGCGAGTTGGCAGTCCGGAGTCCGAAACTCACCGGTGTAACTATAGTATAGGGGGGTACCCTACCCAGAGACGTCCGTCCCGACTGTTCGAGTACTGAATCGCACCTCCAAATTGCTCCATGACGCGTCCCTCGACCGAAACAGACGTCCCCTCGCAGAAGACCGTGCCCTCGGAAAATGGCACTCCGGAGACCGACGAGGAGGCCTGTCCGGTCCCCTCCGAGGCGGCGCCGGAGACCGAGAGGAGCGATGTCTCCGCTGATCGAGCGCACGTGTCTTTGCCCATCGACGGCATGTCGTGCGCCTCCTGCGCACAGAGCGTCGAGGAGGGACTCCAGGCCGTTGAGGGCGTGTTGCGGGCAGAGGTCAACTTTGCCACCGAGCGGGCCGACGTGTCGTTCGACCCGTCCCGCGTTCGGATGCGGGACCTGGTTCAGGCCGTCGCGGACAGTGGCTACGAGGTGCGCACCACCGAGACGACCCTCACGGTGCAGGGAATGAGTTGTGCCTCGTGTGCGTCGAGCGTCGAGTCGGGGCTGGAGGTGCTTGATGGGGTTCTGGAAGCGAGCGTCAATATCGCTAACGACCGGGCCACGGTCCGATCCGTGCCCGGCACGGTGGAGCCCGCCGATTTCACCGCGGCCATTCGCAGTGCGGGCTACGACGTGGTCGACACGGAGGGCGCCGCCGACCGCACCGACGTGGAGCGGGAGGCGCGCGAGGAAGAGAAGCAGTCCATGAAGAGCAAGTTTCTTTGGGCGCTCGCGTTCGCCCTGCCGGTGTTCGTGCTGGAGATGGGCGTCATGCACGTGCCCGCCGTCGAGACGTGGATTCAGCAGATCGCGTCGACGCAGACGCTCTACTACGTCCTCTTCGGCCTCACGTCCGTCGTCATGTTCGGCCCCGGTCGGTACTTCTTCAAGCACGGCTGGCCGGCGCTCAAGAACGGGAGCCCCGACATGAACACGCTCGTCATGATCGGGACGTCGGCGGCGTACGGCTATTCGGTGGTGGCCACCTTTCTGCCGGGGGTGCTGCCCGAAGGCACCGTGCACGTGTACTACGAGGCCGCCGCGACGATCGTGACGCTCATCCTGGCCGGCAATTACATGGAGGCCCTCGCCAAAGGCCGCGCCAGCGACGCGATCCGAACACTGCTGGACCTGCAGGCCACCACCGCACGAGTCCTGCGCGACGGGGAAGAGGTGGAAGTGGAGGTGCGCGACGTGGTGCCCGGCGACGTAATCCGCGTGCGCCCCGGCGAAAAGGTGCCCGTGGACGGAGAAGTGCTCGACGGCTCCTCGTACGTCGACGAGTCGATGGTGACCGGCGAGCCCGAGCCGGTGAACAAGACGGAGGGCGACGAGGTCGTGGGGGGCACGATCAACGAGACCGGCAGCTTTGCCGTCCGGGCCACCCGCGTGGGGGAAGAGACGGTCCTCTCCCAGATCGTCGAAATGGTGGAGGAGGCCCAAGGCTCCGCGCCCCCCATCCAGTCGCTGGCCGACCAGGTGGTTCGCGTGTTCGTGCCGTTCGTGCTTGCCACCGCGGCCATCACGTTCGGCATCTGGATGGTCTTCGGGCCCGATCCGGTCCTCACCTTCGCCCTCGTCACGGCCGTGTCGGTCCTCATCATCGCCTGCCCCTGCGCCATGGGCATCGCCACACCGATCTCGGTGATGGTGGGCACGGGACGCGCCGCGGAACTGGGCGTGTACGTGCGGGAGGGCGAGGCCCTGCAGTCCCTCCACACGACCGACGTGGTGGCACTCGACAAGACCGGCACCCTCACGAAGGGACGCCCCGAGGTGACAGACGTGCTGCCTCAGAATGGCTTCGAGGAGGACGACCTGCTCCGCTGGGCGGCGGCCGTCGAGGCGCAGTCCGAGCACCCGATCGGGGAAGCGATCCTAGCCCGGGCGCAGGAGCGGGGTCTCGACCTCCCGGCCGCGTCCGGCTTCGACGCCGTGCCGGGCCACGGCGTTGAGGCGACTGTCGAGGGACGCTCCGTGGCCGTCGGGGCTGCCCGTTTGATGGACCGGCTGGGCGTGTCGCTCGACGGGCAGGAGGCCACGGCGGACGACCTGGCCGACGCCGCCAAGACGCCGCTCTACGTGGCGGTGGACGGCACGCTCGCCGCGGTCGTAGCGGTGGCGGACCCGATCAAAGACTCGACGCCGCCTGCGCTGGACGCCCTGCATCAGCTCGGCATGGAGGTGGCCATGATTACCGGCGACGACGAGCGGACGGCCCAGGCCATTGCCCGCGAACTGGGCATCGACCGCGTGCAGGCCGAGGTGCTGCCCGACGACAAGGCCGAGGCGGTGACGCAGTTCCAGGAGCAGGACCAGACCGTCGCGTTCGTGGGGGACGGCATCAACGACGCGCCCGCCCTCGCCCAGGCCGACGTGGGCATCGCCATCGGCACCGGGACGGACGTGGCCATCGAGAGCGGCGACATCGTGCTGATGACCGGTGATCTGGGTGGCGTGCCCAACGCGGTGTCGCTGTCGCAATCGACGATGCGCAACATCAAGCAGAATCTGTTCTGGGCCTTCGCCTACAATGTGCTCCTCATTCCGGTGGCGGCGGGCGTGCTCTACCCGGCCATCGGCCTGCTCCTGTCGCCCGCACTGGCCGCGCTCGCCATGGTGGCGTCCGACCTCTTCGTGGTGGGCAACGCGCTCCGCCTCCGCCGACTCGACGTGGCCGTTGGGGAGGCGCCCCCCGAGCCGAAGACGGCCGCCCCCGCGGCGGCGTAGCCCCTGAATCGGACCGGTGGGGCCGAGTCTGTGTAGGTGAGAGACGGAGAGGTCGCCTGGGTGTAGCTGGGGACGATGAATGCGCCGACGGCATCTAATCCATCCCAAGCCCGGATGAGCGTGGTGATTCTGGCAGGACTGGTTGCGGCGCTCGCCGTTGTGGGACTGGGGAAGGCCACGCGGCAGGACGACACGATCCCCTTCTACAGCACGGTGCTCGTCGTCATTGCGCTCGTGTACGTTCTGTTTGCCGTCATGGCGGG
>CAZRPQ010000093.1:0-7567 GCA_964601725.1 uncultured Salinivenus sp.
CTGTCCCCACGACCGTCGTGGTTCGGGCCGTCTCCAACGACGCGAAGCTGATTCAAGACCCGGTGGGCGGCGCCCACATTACGATTGAAGACGCCGAGACCGGCGCGGTGCTGGCCGAGGGGCGCCAGACCGGCGACTCCGGCAGCACCGAAAAGATCATGCAGCAGCCCCACGAGCGCGGCGCCACGATCTACGACGTGCCCGGCGCGGCGGAGTACGAGACCACCCTCGAGCTGGCCACGCCAACCCGCGTCCGTGTCACCGCCGAGGGTCCCCTCGATTACCCGCAGGCCATGCAGACGACCTCAAAGACGGTGCTCCTCGTGCCGGGGCGCGACGTGACGGGCGACGGCATCACGCTCTCGCTCCACGGCTTCATCGTAGAGGTGCTCTCGCCCACGGACGCCGACGCGACGCCCGGATCGACCCTGAACGTGCGGACCCGCGTCCGGATGATGTGCGGCTGCCCCACCGAACCGGGCGGAATGTGGGACGCGAACCGGTACACCATCCGTGCTCAGCTGCTGCGCGACGGGCAGGTCGTGGCCGAGACGCCGCTCTCGTTTGCGGGCACGACGAACGAGTATGACGGCGCGCTCACCGTTCCCGAGGACGGCGCCACACAGGTTCGCGTGATTGCGGCCGATTCGGGACGGGGGAACTTCGGGATGGATACAACCTCTCTCGATGGATCATCCTGACGGTTCTTTCTCGAATCTCGAATGGGGCGCGCACGGGAGAAGTCAACTCCCGCCCGACGAACGCCCTTCGTCGTCCGGCCTGTTGCCCGGCGCTTCGGCCTCTTGCATGTGCAGGGTGGGCCGGAGCGCGTCGAGCCGGTCCTCGGCGTAGGTTCTGAGCTCCGGGAGGGACGCGCTCGACGTGCGCAGGAATCGGCGGTAGTAGCGGGCGGCGGGGACTTTGTCCCGGTAGTGTTCGTCGTAGACCGTGGCGAGACGAAAGTACAGTTCCGATCGGCCCGGCCGCAGCCGAAGGGCTGTCTTGTAGGAGCGCACCGCTGCGGTCACGTCCCCCCGCCGACTGTGCGTGGCCCCCAGCTGCTCGAACGCCTTCGTGATCGGTCCCCGCACCTCCCGGTCGATGGTTCGCCGGAGATACGTCGCCGCCCGTTGCAGGCTGTCGAGCTTCAGATACGCGATGCCCAGGTAGAGCGCCGTTCGGGCATGGGTGGTGTCGCGGTGCAGGGACTGTCGAAGGGACGAGAGCGCGCGGGCGTGCTGCTGGCGCCGCACGTCAATCAGTCCAATTCGACGTAGGGCGGTGGCCGAGGAGTCGCCCGTGGCAAGGGTCTGGGTGTACGCACGGCGCGCCGTGTCGAGGTCGTCCTGTTCGAATGCGAGGTCGGCCCGACGGCGCCACAATCGAGGATCGCCGGACTGCTGAGACAGCGTCGTGTCGACGACGCGGCGAGCCGCGTCCAGGCGGTCGCGAGTCCGGTAGAGTCGGCTGAGGGAGAGGGCGATGTCTGCGGACTGGGGCAAGAGCCGGTGGGCCCTGGCGAAGTGACGCAGGGCCTGATTCCTTTCGTTGAGTTTGAGGGCACACTGCGCGAGACGCGCCCACCACCGTCCGTTGGACGAGTTCGCCTGTACCAGTCGAGCGTATTGCTCCTGCGCCTTGCCCCAGTTCCGAGATCGTCGATACACGTCGGCGAGGGCCTGCCGGGCGGGCCGGTCGTCGGGGCGAGCGTCGAGGACGCGCCGGAACGCCGACGCCGCCCTCGGCCACCGGTAGAGCGCAGCGTAGCTGTCCCCGAGCGCCCGATCGATGGACGTCACCGACCGGCCGCGCTCCTCGGCCGCCACCCGGGCCGACCGAAGCGCCTCAATGGCCGCGTCGTGACGCCCTCGGGCCTGCTCGGCCTGACCCAGAAGTCTGTTCAGCTGAATCACCCCGGACGAGTCGGGCGAGCCGCGAAGCCGCCTGCGGGCGCGACGCACCACCTCCTCGTACGCCCCATCGACGTAGGCATCGCGCAGGGCCTCCATCGTGCCGTCGTCCCGCGTCGACGATGGCTGATTCTCCTGCGCGGGAGCCTCGCGCCGGACCGAGTCGGACGCTGCGGGTCTCGTCGCGCCTGAAGAGGGGTCCGGATCGTCCGGCGCCGACGCTGCACACCCGACGAGTACCGCGGCGCAGAGGGGGAGGAAAAACCGGAGAACTCGGGCGAAGACCATGACGGATCGGCTTGGTTCGTGTGTACTACCTATATAGTAGAAATCGAGTGCGAAATTTCCAACTTCTTCCGCGGGGAACGGATCGGCCGGCGGACGGGTGCGTGCGAAGCAGACGCAAGGTCGTGTTTTTGCGGACCACAGATCGCCCTCCGCATGTCCGAGCCCACCCCCACGCCCGTCGTTACCGTCTTTCTTCGCAATCGAGGCGAGGTGCTTCTCCTCCGTCGCAGCGACGACGTGGGGTCCTACCCCGGCCAGTGGGGCGCCGTTGCCGGGCACGTGGAGGCCGACGATCCGGGGGCCTCCGCCCTCGAGGAAATTGAGGAAGAGACGGGCCTGCGTGCGCACGAGGTTACCCGGATCCGAGAGGGATCTTCGTTCACGGTCGACGACGAAGACCGGGACACCCCGTGGCTCGTCCATCCCTTTCTTTTCGACACGGACGCCCGGTCCATCAAGACCAACTGGGAGACGGCGGAGGCCGAATGGGTCTCCCCTACCACCATCCTGCGGCGCGACACCGTGCCCGAGCTCTGGACCTCCTACCGTCGTGTGGCGCCGTCCATTCTCGGCATCACCGACGACACGACCCACGGCTCCGCCCACCTCTCGATTCGGGCGCTGGAGGTCCTGCGCGACCGGGCCGGAATGCTGGCGACCTCCGACGCGTCCACCATCGAGGACGCCCGGGCGCGACTGGTCGACACCGCGCATCGTCTCCTGGAGGCCCGTCCGTCGATGGCGGCGCTCGCCAACCGCATCCACCGCGTCCTCCACACGAGCCGCCCCGAACTGTCCCCTCCCACGATTGAGGTCAACGCCCACGAGGCCATCCACGACGCCCTGGCGGCCGACGCCAACGCCGCCGAGACGGCCACGGCCCAGGTGAGCGGGGCGCACGTCCTCACCCTGTCTCGGTCCGGCACCGTGCTGGAGGCCCTGCGCCACGCCGACCCGGCCCCGACGGTGACCGTCGCCGTGTCGGAGCCCGGGGGGGAAGGCATCGGCGTGGCCGAACGCCTCGTGGACGTGGGCCTCGACGTTACGCTCATCCCCGACGCTGCCGTCGCCCGCCGTCTGAACGAGGCCTCCATCGACGCGGTGCTGGTGGGGGCGGATACCGTGCTGCCGTCGGGAGGCGTCGTGAACAAGGCGGGCACCTACGCCGCCGCGCTCGCCGCCGCGCAGGCCGACGTGCCTCTCTACGCCACCTGCGCGATCGACAAGATTTCGGTGGACGACGATACGCACGACGAGTACACTCCCTCGCGGGCCGTGTACGACGGCCCAGAAGACCTGGAGGTGTGGACGCCCCGGTTCGACACCACCCCGGCTGACCTCGTCACCGGCTACCTCACAGAGCGGGGCCTCCTGGCTCCGGACCAGATCCCCGCCGTTGCCGACGAACTCACCAGACTGCGGACGTGGACGTGAGAAGCCCCTCCGCGCCCCACTTTTTCAGAACTCCTCTTCGTCGAGAACGTCCGGGACCGAGCGCGCAAACTGCTGGAAATCATCCAGCCGCTCGTGGGTGATTGAATGAACGATCTGCCAGTCAATGGAGCGATAGGCGTGGACGGCTACGTTTCGAAATCCGACAGCGCCTTTCGGGCGTCCGCCCCCCCTCAGAAAGGCCCCCCATTTCGTGAAGCCGATCAAATCCTTCGGTCATAGTGTCAGGAGGTGCCCCGTCGTCTTCAGAAAGGAGATGGACGGACTCTCAGGATCTCTTCATGAACTGAACTCCCCGGCGCTCGTTGGTTCTTTGGTATTCTTCCGTTACCCTGTGGACAGTGTATCGGGGCGCCTCCGCAATCTCATACTGCCCGGTCGTCTAATGGCAGGACAGCGGCCTTTGGAGCCGTTAGTGGTGGTTCGAATCCACCCCGGGCAGCGGTAAGTGCCGTTCTCCTGTCTCGATTACCGCCGTCCCAGCCCGCCCCCTCCTGCCATGCGCGCCTCGAGTAATGACAACCGCGTCGCGATCTTTGGGGGCCGCTCGAACCCGGCCCTCGCCCAGAAAATCGCCGAGGCGTACGGCACCACTCTCGGGGACCTCACCATCCGCGACTTTGCCGACGGAGAGATCTACGTCCGCTTCGAGGAGTCCATCCGCGGGGCCGACCTATTTATCATCCAAAGCACCCACCCCGATAGCCGCCGGGGCAACTGGATGGAACTGCTCCTCCTGATTGATGCGGCCAAGCGGGCCTCGGCCGCCCGTGTCACGGCTGTCATTCCGTACTTCGGGTACGCCCGGCAGGAGCGCAAGGACCAGCCGCGGGTCTCCATCGCGGCCAAGCTCATGGCCAACATGCTCACCTCAGCCGGCGTGGATCGCATCCTCACGATGGAGCTCCACGCTGCCCAGATCCAAGGCTTCTTTGACGTCCCGGTGGACCACCTTCAGGGCTCCACGGTCCTCACCGACCACGTCCACCAGTTCGACCTGGAGAACTTCGTCGTCCTGGCGCCGGACGTGGGGGCCCTCAAGATGGCGCGGTCCTACGCGCAGCGCCTGGGCGTCGATCTTGCCCTCATCGACAAGCGACGCCCCCAGCAGAACGAAGCCCGGGTCATGAACGTCATCGGCGATGTGGAAGACAAGAACGTGCTCATCATCGACGACATCGTCGATACCGCCGGCACCCTCACTCGGGCGGCAAAAGCCCTCAAGGACTACGGAGCCCTCAAAATCATGGCGGCCTGCACCCACGGCCTGCTCTCCGGTCCGGCCTACGATCGCATCGAGAGCTCCCCGCTCGAACGCCTCATCATCACCGACACGATTCCCCTCAAGCGGCCGTCGGACGACATCGAGGTGGTAAGCGTGTCGAACCTGTTTGCGAAGGCCATCCGCCACATCTACACCGATCGCTCCGTCTCTACGCTGTTCACCGAGTAGGGCAGGACGGCGTACGCGCTGCGGCGTTTGGATGCGGACAGCGAAACACGCAATTCCGCCCAGGCAACCCAGCGTATCGAATGGACACGGGGAGGGGGAGACGCGGGGAGGTCTTTGTTTCTCGCTCTTGTGTAGAAAAAAGCACAGCAAGACCTCTGAGGTCTTTACCCCCTCTTTCCGGGGTTCTCAACCATGCCCAGGCGACGTGTCCCGAAGACTTTCGGGAGAAGAGGGCGTATCGGAGACCATCGAGGTCTCTTAGACATCTGTGCAGCAAGCTACGGAAGAGCGTTTCTTCTTTGCCTCCCCTGTTCTCCGCGTCCCCGCGTCGGGCCGAACGGAGCGCCTACGCAAAGGGGCACAGCCTCAATTCCGCGAAACGAGGTGCCCCAGCGTCCATTTTGCTTGAATCGGCGGGCCTTCCCCGGAACCAGAACGTAGGAACACGTCTAGGAGACATCTTGCATAGACTGGTCGGATGACCGGCCGTCCTGCAACCGCCACCGCGACTTCTCATCGGACTGAGGACCTCGTCATGGACACCCCCGCCATCGAAGCCCAACCGCGCGAGACCGGCTCGAAGGCCGCGCGCGAGATCCGCAACAACAACCGCGTTCCGTGCATCCTGTACGGCCGCACGGTCGAGTCGACGCCGCTCCAGATTCCGATCGCCGCCCTGGACAAGCTGATCTACCGGCGCACCGCCCCGGTGGCTGAGGTGCAACTGGACGGAAATACCTGGCAGTGCATTCTCAAGGACTACGATCTGCATCCCCTTACGGACCGTCCCCTGCACGCCGACTTTCAGGCCCTCGAAGAGGGAGACGAGGTCACCCTTACGGTGCCGATCAACTACGCAGGGATCCCGGTTGGCCAGCAAAACGGGGGCGACACGCAACAGATTGCCCGCGAGCTCACGATTTCGGTCCTTCCCGAAAACATCCCCTCCCAGATCGAGGTTGACATCACCGACCTTGCCATCGGGGACTCGATTCACGTCTACGATCTTGAGACCGACTACGAAATTAAAACCTCAAGGGACCAGACGCTCGTAACGGTCGTGGCCCCGCAGATCGAGGTGACGCCCGAAACCGAGGAAGAGGAGGAAGAGGAAGAGCTCACCGAGGAAGAGATTGCCGAAGAGGGCGAGGCCGTCGACACCACCGCCGAAGAAGGCGAAGAGGTCGAGGGCGAGGAACCTGCCGAAGGCGACGGCGGCGGGCAGGACTACGAACAGTACCAGTAAGAGGACGCCGCGCGGCGGGGCTTCTGCCTCCGCCTGAGCGTTCCCGCGTGACAGTCCCCCTTCGAGGGCGGCCGACTCGTCTCGGCCGCCCTTTTCCTTTGTCTTGCCTCCCCCCGACATCTCTCCCGTATGTCTTCCGCCTCCCTCCTCGCCATCGGCCTCGGCAACCCCGGCGCCGAGTACGAAGACACCCGGCACAACGTGGGCCATCAGGTCGTGGACGCGCTGGCCGAGCGGCTCAGCGTGTCGTTGGACCACCGGGGGGACGCACTCGTCGGCTGGGAGCGGCACGACGACCAAAAGATCGGGCTCGCTGTTCCCCTCTCTTACATGAACCGGAGCGGGGACCCCGTCACGGCGCTGCAAAAGCACTACGACCTGTCCCTCGATCAACTCCTCATTGTCGTCGACGACCTTCACCTTCCCGTCGGCACCCTGCGCCTGCGTCCGTCGGGCAGCAGCGGGGGCCACAACGGCCTCGCGCACGTTGCCCAGCGGCTCGGCACCACCGACTTTCCGCGCCTCCGGGTCGGCATTGGAAACGAGTTTCGTGAAGGGCAGCAAGTCGACTACGTTCTGTCCCCGTTTTCGGCCGAGCAGAAGCCGAAAATCCGCGACGCGATTGCGGACGCCTGCGACGCGATCCTGACCGTGGCTCAAGCCGACCTGGAGACGGCGATGAACCAGTTCAATTGAGCGGCCCTTCTTTCTTCCGAAAGGAGCTCTGATTCAGAGCCGGGGGATTCTCGTCTGAGAAGCATAGTGCGTAGTGCGTATTTCGTATCTCGTTCTGACCTCCCTCTGGAGTACGCAATACGAAATGCGCACTACGCAAACCATCTGGTTTTCACCTTGAATTACGTAGACCTCCCTACCAACCGCGAACGCGTCTCAATAGGTTACAAGTCGTTTTCAAAGCGTCTAGGGGACCTGCGTGCTCGCGTTCTTGCTGTACCTGGACCGATCTACGTCCCTACTGCGGCACGGGGCTCTGCTGTCTCGAATATCTCTCTTGAACGAACAGGACGACCATTTCCATGGAACTAACACTACTCCTCAAGTGGCTCATTCCCGCCAGCGGCGTGCTGGCCCTGCTGTATGCCTTCGCCACGACCCGGTGGGTGAACAGGCAGGACCAGGGCACCGACCGGATGATCGATCTCTCGGCGAACATCGCGGAAGGAGCCCGCACGTTTTTGAATCGCGAGTACCGATGGC
>CAZRPQ010000094.1:0-7549 GCA_964601725.1 uncultured Salinivenus sp.
CGGATAGCCGGAGTAGTTGTGGGTGAGCGCGAAGACGATGTCGTTCGCCTCCACCCGGCGGCACAGGTCCTCCGCGTCCTCCAGGGTCGTCGTCATCGGCTTGTCGCAGATGACGTGGAAGTCCTTCTCGATAAAGCGGGTGGCCACGTCGTAGTGCAGAAAGTTGGGCGTGACGATGGACACGGCATCGATGCCGTCGGGCCGCTCGGCTTCCTGCTCGGCCATCTCCTCGTAGGTGTCGTAGACCCGATCCGGGTTGAGATGTAGCGCTTCGCCCTGCTGACGCGACTTTTCGGGGTCGGAGGAGAAGGCGCCGGCGACGAGCTCCATTGTCCCGTCGAGGGCGGCAGCGGAGCGGTGAATGTCTCCGATGAACGCACCGGGCCCGCCCCCCACCATCCCGTAGCGAATCTTGCGATCGAGTGCCATGGCAGCCAGATGTGGAGATCGGTGAGAAAGGGCAGTGCGGAGACGCCCATTTTCGGGCGTCGATTGTGCAGAATGCGCGGGAGCGTCCGCGGGCTCGCTTAGATCGTGAGATCCTCGAGGGTGCGGTGACTCGTCCGGACGCTCTCCATCGGGGCGTCGGGATTGTCGTGCTCCACGAAGTAGTGCTGGAAGTTGGCCGCCCGGAAAAGGGCGGCAAAGTCGATCGTCCCCGATCCGACCGGCACCATGCCCCCGTCCGGGCCCCGGTCCTTCACGTGGCACAGCGAATACCGGTCGGGGTTTTGCCCGATGTAGTCGAGCGGGTCGGGGCCGGCCTCGACGATCCAGTACAGGTCCAGCTCCATCTGCACGTGCTCCGGGTCGGTCTCCTCCAAAAGCACGTCGTAGGGCCGCGTGCCGTTCATCTTTGTAAACTCAAAATCATGATTGTGATAGGCAAACTGGAGCCCGGCCTCCGTGCACCGCTGTCCGAAGGCCGAAAATTCCTCGGCGACTTGCCGGTAGTCCGCGAGCGAGGTGCGCTCGGCCTCCGACAGGTAGGGGCACACGACGTACTGATGCCCGATCGTCTTGGCGGTGCGGATGACCGCGTCGGGCGCCTTCCGGATGCGCTCCAGCGGGATGTGGGTGGCCGGAGAGGAGAGGCCGAGCTCCTCGAGCAGCGCCCCAATTTCCTCGGGGCGCCGGTCGTAGTAGCCGGCAAACTCGACCTCGTCGTACCCCATGCGGGCGACCTGCTCCATCGTTCCCCGGAAGTCCTCGTCCATCACGCTCCGGAGGGTGTAGAGCTGAAGCCCGATGGCCGGGAGCGTCGTCGCCGTCGTGGGGGACGGGTCCGCCCCGGACGTCTCTTCGTCGGCGGAGTCGGGCGCGCAGGCAGAAAGGACCAGCCCGCCCCAGAGGGCCCCGGTGGCCCGGGCGGACGTGTTCAGAAACTGTCGTCGATTCATGGGTGTGGGAAGGGGCGTGAACGAAAGATGCGTGCTAGTCTTTGGCAGACGACGCGGACGACCCGGCGGCCCATCGGAGGCCGCCCAGCAGATGTTGGCGGAAGAGGGAGGCCTGATAGGCGGCCTTCGTGTGGCCGCCGGCCGTGTACCAGGCCCGCCCCTCGCCGACCTCGTGGCGCCACGCGATGGGGTGGTCGTCGCCCATCGTTCCCCCGTCGTAGGTCGACTCGTCGAGGGTGAGGAGCACGGTCACCGCGTCGCGAGGAGTCGATCGAAAGTTATACCACTCGTCACGCCGGTCCCATTCGGCGGGCAGCATGCGGGTCGATCGCGTGCGCGTCTCCACGTGGACGGTCGCCTGCTGCACTGCCGGGTGCCCGTCGAAGTAGGCGCCGACGAGGCGGCCATACCAGGGCCAGTCGTACTCGGTGTCGGACGCGGCGTGGACGCCGACGAATCCGCCCCCGGCCTCCACGAAAGAGCGAAGGGCGTCCTGACCCGCCGGGCCGAGCACGTCGCCCGAGGTGTTCATGAACACGACGGCGTCGAACGCGGCCAGGCGGTCGGAGCGAACGGCCGTGCTGTCGTCCGTGGCCTCGACCTGAAATCCATGCTTGGCACCGAGCGCCTGTACGGCCGCGATGCCGGCCGGAATGGAGGCGTGCCGGTATCCGTTCGTTTTCGAAAAGACCAGAACGGAGAGGCCTTCGCGGTCCTGTGCCGGGCTTGAACGGGGGAGAAGGGCGATACTCAGCAGCAGGAGACCAAGCCCGGCGGCGAAACGCGAAAAAGCGGTCATGGACACAACGGCGTGTTGAAGGAGGCCACGCAAGCGCAGGCGTCGATCACCGCCTGCTCCCCGCTCGTGCCCTCGCCGGACATCCCGTGTTCCATACGGGGGGCCGTGGCGGTGCCGAGGAGAGGGCCCCGGCCACAGCCCCCGCACACAGGGATCGGCCTCGGTTCATGAGGGGGTTACAGGTTGTCACGCTTCATTTCTTGTACGGCATAGTCGACGGCCCGGGCCGTAAGGGCCATGTACGTAATCGAGGGATTCTGGCAGGCCGAACTCGCCATGCACGAGCCATCCGTCACGAACAGGTTCGGCACGTCGTGGGCCTGGTTCCACTTGTTGAGCACAGAGGTGTCCGGGTCGCGGCCCATCCGGGCGGTGCCCATCTCGTGGATACAGAGCCCCGGCGCGGCGTCCTCGTTTACGTACGGCTCTACGTCCTTGCAGCCGGCTGCCTCCAGCGTCTTGGCGAGCTCCGTGGCCATGTCCTGTCGCATTTTCTTTTCGTTCTCGCCGAAGGTGCAGTGGATTCGGAGCTGCGGGATGCCCCAGGCATCGGTCTGCTCGTCGTCGAGCTCGACGTAATTGTCTTCCCGGGGGAGCATCTCGCCCCAGCCCCCCACGCCCATCTCCCAGGGGCCAGGGTCGCGCAGCCGATGCTTGAAGTCGGCCCCAAAGCCTTCCTCGTCGAGGCCCCGGCCCCAGCCGGGTCGGCTCGCTCCTCCCTGGCAGCCGTAGCCCCGCCGGAAGTCGACGTCCGCGTCGGGCCGGTCGCCGAGGTTGCGGAAGCGCGGAACGTAGATGCCGTTGGGGCGGTGCCCGGAGTAGTACGTGTCGCCGAGGCCGGGCACCGTGCCGTTGGCCCCCGCCTGAAAGACGTGGTCCATCAAATAACGGCCGAGGGCCCCGCTCGAGTTGGCCAGCCCGTTCGGAAACCGGGACGTGGCCGAGTTCAGCAGGATCTGCGTGGACCCGAGTGTCGACGCACACAGAAAGACGATGCGACCGTCGTACTCGCGCGCCTCGTTCGTCTCGCGGTCAATCACGCGGACCCCCGTGGCGCGCTTCCGCTCGTGGTCGTACTTGACGCTGTGGACGATGCTGTTGCAGTTGAGCGTCATGTTGCCGGTGGCGCGGGCGGCAGGGAGCGTGGAGCTCAGGCTCGAAAAATACGCCCCGACGCTACAGCCGCGCTGGCAGGGGCCGCAGTAGTGGCAGGCCTGCCGGTTCTGATCCGGCAAATCCTCGGTGAGCACCGCCGCGCGGCCGATGGTCATCATGCGGGTCTCGTAGGCACTCTCGATGCCCGCCTTCACCGTTTTCTCGGCCGCGTTCATCTCCATCGGGGGCAAGAACGGGCCGTCCGGGAGGTGGGGAAGGCCCTCCTTGCGCCCGCTGATGCCGACGTACTTCTCGACGTAGTCGTACCAGGGGGCGATGTCCGCGTACCGGATGGGCCAGTCGACCCCGATCCCCTCCCGCGCGTTGGCCGTAAAGTCGAGGTCGCTCCAGCGGTAGCACTGCCGGCCCCAGGTGAGGGAGCGTCCGCCGAGCTGGTAGCCCCGGATCCACGTGAACGGCTCCTCCTGGACGTACGGGTTCTTCTTGTCGTTCGTGAAAAAGTGCTCGGTGGACTCCCCAAAGGCGTAGCACTTGCGCTGAATTTCGTAATTTTCGGCGTAGCGCTCTTTGTCACCCTGGCCCTGAAACTCGAACGCCCAGGAGGGCTTGTGCTCGGTCACGTAGTCCTCGCCGTGCTCCACGTAACGGCCCCGCTCAAGGACGAGGGTGTCCAGGCCGTTCTCGGTGAGCTCCTTGGCGGCCCAGCCGCCGGTGATGCCGGAGCCGACGACGATGGCGTCGTATTTTTTGCGTTGAGGGGCGATATTGGGGGCGTTGGACATCGCGAGCAGAAGGGATTGGCGAGAAAAGTGGAGCCCCACCCTGCGTCTCCGCTGACAGAACGCGAGGACGTCACAACCCGGCGCCCGACCAGGCCCGACCGATCTCTTCGTACGGCACGTCTCCGTCGTAGCGCCCGGGAACGATACTGGTCTTCAGTTCCTGCGTCGCGCCAATTTCCGAGGTGTAATAGCCCACGATCGTGAGCTCCTTCATCATGCGGAAGAACGGCGGATTCTCCCGGTCGAAGTCCGGCGCGTCCGGCCCGAACGTTTCGTCGTCGAGCTCGGCGACGAGGGCCAGCTGCTGGTCGGGGGTACACTCGACAAAGCGGCTTCCGTGGGTGTCTTTGCTTCGGGCGTTCACCGCCTCAAGGCCCGTCAGGAACCGGTCGCGATCCTTGGGCGGATAGCTGCCGCTCAGCATCGCGTCGACGAATCGGTTGACGTTGGCGGCGCTGGCGCCGGGCGTGTCCGTCGCCGGGAGGAGGAGCTCGGCGATGGTGTCCACCATCTCATTCTGTTCGGCCGTGAGGGTCTGTGGGGACCAGTCGGGGCCCGCGGTTCGCTCGCAGCCGCTTAGCACCCCCGCAACGGTCGGGGCGGAGATGATGCCCCCGAGGAGGAGGCCTACGCGACCGAGCGCCTGGCGTCGGGTTATGCCGTCGGAACTACTCATGGGAAGCAGGGGAGGGATCTGGGAGGGGTGCGGGGTCCAGTCGAAAATGTCGGGAGAACCGGCAGGGGGCTCTCCATGGGGGCGGGGGCGGCCCGCCAAACGGTGCCACGCTACGACGGTGAATGGTCTGGGCTTACGAGAAGGTCGGCCTCCTTCCGTCCGCCGGCGTCCGTTTGGGGCCGGGCCGGCACGATGGATTCAAAGGTTGTCGCGCTTCATTTCCTCGACGACGTAGTCGACGGCGCGGGCCGTGAGGGCCATGTACGTGATGGAGGGGTTCTGCCAGCCCGAGCTGGTCATGGAGGCCCCGTCGGTCACAAACAGGTTCGGCACGTCGTGGGCCTGGTTGTAGCCGTTGAGCACCGAGGTCTCCGGGTCGCGGCCCATTCGCGCGCCGCCCATCTCGTGGATCCCCTCGCCCGGCCAGTAGCGCTGTTCGTAGGTATCGACGTCGGTAGCCCCGGCCGCCTCCAGCATCTCGGCCGCCTGGGCCTTCATGTCCTCGCGCATCGCCTCCTCGTTTTTGCCCAGCGACACGTGGGTGCGGAGGAGGGGAATGCCCCACTCGTCGGTCTGCTCGTCGTCGAGCTCCACGTAGTTGTCCTCGTCGGGGAGCGTCTCCCCGAATCCGGTGAGGTACATCCGCCACTGGCCCGGATCGCGGAGCTTGTGCTTCAGGCTCGCCCCCATGCCCTCCTCGCCGAGGGCGCGGGTCCAGCCCTCGCGGTAGGCCCCGCCCTGGTACCCGTAGCCGCGGAGGAAGTCCACACTGGAGGCCTGCCCGGACAGGTTGCGGAAGCGGGGGATGTAGATGCCGTTCGGGCGGTTGCCGTAGTAGTACCGGTCTTCCAGCCCCGGAATGGTTCCCGAGGCGCCCACCTTGAAGTGGTGGTCCATGACGTAGTGCCCGAGCGTGCCGCTGGAGTTGGCCAGGCCGTTCGGAAAGCGAGAGGAGGTGGAGTTCAGCAGGATCTTGGTCGAGCCGAGGGCCGAGGCGCAGAGGAAGACGACCCGGCCCTCGTACTCGCGGGTCTCCTTCGTCTTGCGGTCGATCACGCGGACGCCGGAGGCCTGGCCGGTCTCCGCGTCGTACTTGACGCTGTGGACGATGCTGTTGCACTTCAGCGTCATGTTGCCCGTGTCGCGGGCGGCGGGGAGGGTGGAGCTGAGGCTCGAAAAATACGCCCCGACGCTACAGCCCCGCGCGCAGGGGCCGCAGTAGTGGCACGCCGATCGGCCCTGGTCCGGCAGAGCCTCGGTGAGGACCGCGGCTCGCCCAATCGTCATCATCCGGTCCGCATAGGCCTCTTCGAGGCCGGCCTTGATCTTCTTCTCTCCCGCGTTCATCTCCATCGGCGGCAAGAACGGGCCGTCCGGCAGCTGGGGGAGGCCCTCCTTGCGCCCGCTGATGCCGGCAAACGTCTCGACGTAGTCGTACCAGGACGCGATGTCGTCGTAGCGGATGGGCCAGTCGACGGCGATGCCGTCCCGGGCGTTGGCCCCAAAGTCGAGGTCGCTCCACCGGTAGCACTGCCGCCCCCAGGTGATGGACCGGCCCCCCAGGTGGTAGCCCCGCACCCACAGAAACGGCTCCTCCTCGTCGAAAAGGTAGGGGTGTTTGCTGTCTTTGACGAAGAAGTGCTTGTTGTAGGCGTTGAACGGCCCCGCCATCGATTGCTGGGGATAATGCTCCTCGAACTCCGTTTCGCTGCCCTGGCCGTGGTAGTCCATCTCCCAGGAGGGCTTGTGTTCGGTGACGTAGTCCTCCCCGTGAGTTACGTCGCGGCCGCGCTCCAGGACCAGGGTGTCCAGGCCCTTCTCGGTGAATTCCTTGGCGGCCCAGCCGCCCGTGATGCCGGAGCCGACGACGATGGCGTCGTATTTTTTGCGTTGGGGGGCGATGTTGGGGGCGTCCATGGAGCGAAACCTACTGGTGAGAAAAAAGAGGGGCCCAGGTGGCAGAGACGGGTCCAAAATGGCAGTTCGCAACCTTCGGTCCGGGCGCGCTCCCCTCTTCGTAGGGCCCGTCGCCGTCGTAGCGTCCGGAAACGAGAAGGGCTTTGGCTCCTGCATCGCGCCGATTTCCGAGGAATAACCCGCAATCGTGAGCTCCGTCCTCCTGCGGAAAAACGGGGGACGTCCGATCAAGCGCGAGGGCGTCGAGACCCCCGAGCGGGGCGCCGCCCCGGCGACGGGCCTGGTGACGGTCGATGCCTTCGGGCGTGCTCATACAGCGTGTATCGATGACGCGTGTACAGAAAACGTCGGGGGGAAAGCGCAAAAAAGCGCTCCCAAGGGGAGGGCGATCGGGTCGGCCCGTGCCGCGCAGGAGACGTCAAGACGTCGGGGTCCTGCGCGCTGCCTGCTCCCCCAAGGAAAGAAAGAGCATACTCCTTCTCAACGGTCGTCCCAGTGGGACCGGGCGGTCACATGTAAAAGCCTTGTCGAGCGGTTGGGGCATTGGCAGGAGCGGACGGCGGCGACCGGATCGGGACCCAGTTCCGGGAGCAGCGAGCGGGCGCAGGCGGACATCGGTTCGGAACGCTACGTTCAACGGGAGGCTCAAAAGGAGCATGTCGCTCCCGCATCGATACGCAAAGAAGCGCGGCGCGGATTCGACGGGGCGCGGACAGAGCCCCCGACTCGTCGTGACGACAAACCCATCCAGCAGTTTCCTCCATGGACGACTCAATCACCGTTGAACGGGATCGTCCCCGCGACCTGCTCGGGGCACGGCCCAAGACCACTTCCTCGCTCTCGCTCGGGGCGCACCCCA
>CAZRPQ010000095.1:0-7536 GCA_964601725.1 uncultured Salinivenus sp.
TTGCCGCGGTGCTCATCTACACGCCCGGCTTCATCACGCTGCAGGGCGCGTGGCAGCGCGTGATGGCCACCTCCAGCGAGTCGGAGGCGCACAAGGGCATGTGGTGGAACTTGATTTTCAATGTCGTCATCGTCGTTCTCATGCCCACCATTATTGCTGTCTCCGCCCTGGTCGTCTTTCCGCCCGTCGGTGGCGAAATTCCCGGCGAGGTCGGCAGCTTCGGCTACTTCATCTTCTCGTCGATGATCACGGAGCTGTTTAGTAATCCAATCATCGCCGGGGCCCTCATCGTGGCGCTCATGGGGATGGCCCTCTCGTCGGTGGACACCTACGTGAACGTGTGCGCCATGAACCTGACGAAGGACGTGCTGGAGCCGCTCGTCTTCGAGCGGTACGACGTGAGCGGCCAGGCACGTCTCAATACGGGCCGGGCTGTGACGGGGGGCTTCATCGGCATCTCGCTGCTATGGGCCTTTGAGTTTCCGGGGCTGTTCGACATGTACTTTCTGTCGAGCGCGCTCATCTCGGCGACGACGGCGGTGGCCACGTTCAGCGCATTCTCCAAGAAGCCGACGACCCTCTCGGCGTACCTGGCCATCATCTTCGGCACGGTCGGGATCTTCCTGTTCTTCTTCCTCGGCAAGTATGAGATGCTGGGCTGGCTGCCCGCGTGGCTTACCAACTCGGGCCTGGCCTACGGCGTAATCGGACTGGCCCTCTCCATTGTAGGAATCTTCGTCGGCATCGCCTTCGGAACGCCGCCGAGCGATCGGGTGCTGGCCCGCTACGACGGCGACTACTACGCGGGCCGGCGGGAGATGTACGAACTCAATCAGCGGATGAAGCAGGAGGGAAAGGAGGAGCGGGAAGAGGCCGCGGCGACCCCCAGCGTGTGAACGTTCGAGTGCAGTCCAGACGTGTGAGTTGAGCCGGCAACGGTGTGCCTCGAATGCAACGACCGCGGACGGCCGACGGCGGTCCGTGGTCACACCGGGCGCTGGTCCCAACCCTCTTCCATTCGCTCATCTACTATTGGTACGGGGGCCGCTCAATCGCTGCGGCCTCAAGACCCGAAAATCTCACTTTCCAATCACGATCCTTCCTTGTGTTTATGACCGACCTCACCGGCACCGCCGTCATCGTCACGGGCGCCTCCAGCGGCATCGGCGAAGCCACGGCGCACCGACTTGCCCAGGAGGGGGCCTCCGTGGCCCTCGCCGCCCGGCGCGAGGAGCGCCTTGACGCCCTCCGCGACGACATCGAGGCGGATGGGGGCACGGCCATCGTTTGCCCCACCGATGTTACCGACCGGGACCAGGTGCAGGCCCTCGCCGACGCGACCCTCGACGCCTTCGGGAGCATTGACATGCTCGTCAACAATGCAGGCATCATGCCCCTCTCCCTCATGGAGAACCTCCACGAGGACGAGTGGGAGCAGATGGTGGACGTGAACGTCAAGGGTGTGCTCTACGCCGTAGGGGCCGTGCTGCCCGCCATGCTGGAGCAGGAGCGGGGGCACATCGTCAATATCTCCTCCGTGGCCGGGCGCCGCACCTTCCCCGGAAGCGCGGTCTACTCCGGCACCAAGTTCTTCGTCCGGGCGCTGTCGGAGCGGATGCGGAGCGAGCTGGCGCCGTCGCACAACATTCGGGTCACGAGCATCGAGCCCGGTGCCGTGGACACGGAGCTGCCCCAGACCATTACCGACGAGGACATCCTGGCGGGGATGGGCGACATGCAGGACGAGATGCAGATGATGGAGTCCGAGGACATTGCGGACACCATCCATTACGCCCTGACGGCCCCCGAGCACGTGGACGTGGAGGAGCTTCTGGTGATGCCGACCGAGCAGGCGGAATAGTTTTGGGCATGGGCGTGCGGACGCGCGGAGGCACGGGGGCAGAAGGCGTGTGATGCTTCCACGCATCCAGACCTCCATGCATCCGCCTCATCCTGGAATGATGGTCGAACGAAAGCCTCCTAGCCTCACCTCCCTCGGGACCGGCCCTACGATGGCACCCTCAGACCGAGGGCCCAGTAGATCCACCCGATGAGGACGAATTGGAGCGGCAGGCGTAGATAGAGCGCCCACGCCGGAATGCGGTCGAACTCTGCCGGGTAGAGGGCCATGTGCACGTTGGCGGGAAACACGGCCAGCGAGAGCAGGATGAGGCCCCACCCGGCGTACCCGCGCAGTCCGGGCACCAGCACCCCGACGGCCCCGAGCAGCTCGGCGGCCCCGCTCACGTACACCAGCGTGCGGGGCGCGGGCAGGGACGGCGGCACGATGCGGGCGAAGGCCGACGGCCATACGAAATGGGCCGTGCCCGCGGCGCCGAAGACCAGGGCAATCAGATAGACGGAGGGACGGTGCATGGGACTACGGATCGGACGGAGCGAGTAATGCGGGCACCGAACCGGGAGTGCCGTTCGGGAGATCGGGGAGCAGCTTTACGGCGCGCAGGAAGCCCGCGAGGTCCCACAGGTGCACGCCCCGAACGATCCGGCCGTCGCGGACCGTGAAGAAGCCCGTGCCGCTGACCGCCACCGATTGATGCGTCGGAGGAATGTCGAGGAAGGCGCCCTCGTGCACCGCGTCCATGCTCCAGAACACGGAGACCTCAGGCGGGTCGGCGACGCACTTCTCAATTGACACCGAAAACGCAGGAAACGCCGTCAATCCGGCCCGCATTTCCCGCTCGGCCGCGTCGCGGCCTACGGTCAGTGCGGATCGAGTGGCATCGATCCCACGGTAGGCGCGATCGAGCTGGTCGACGGCACGGTCGAGGTCGTGCTCGTTTAACGCGTCGAACAGGCGGCGGACGACGGAGGTTGGAGACGAATCGGGCATGGAGGGGAAGGATTGGTTCGCGGACTGTGCACCCCACAGCATACCGCTCGCCCCCGCCCACTCTCCAGGGCAGTCGGTGGCCGCTTTGTGCTCAACAGTGCAACGATCCGGAAACGCGCCCCGGCGGGCCAATCAGGAGGTCCCCACTTCGCGCTCCCACAGGATGTCGGCCACCCGGTCCAGGCCGCGATTCAGGTGGCGGCGGAAGGTGCTGAAGGGAACGCCCAACTGCTCGGCGGCCTTCTCCTGCGTCGGGGCGGGCTGGAGGTAGGTCCGGTGTACGGCCCGGTGGTACTTCTCGTCCCGCGGATCGTCGTCAAGGCGGTCGGTCGTGGTTTCGAGCAGGTGCCGCAGTGCCTCGATCCGGTCGGGGACGTCGGCATCGAGGCCCACTTCACTGGTCACGACGCGGGAGTAGAGAAGAGGGGTGTCTTGGAGCTGATCGGGGCGATGGAGGTCCTTGAACGCTTCGCGCAGGGCATCTTCAAAGTCCGGGCGGCTGAGGACAATCACACGGTCCTCGTTGTCCTTGGCCGCGTCCGGTCCGGAGGAGAATCCTCGCTCCGCCAGCTGGTCGAGCCACTGCCCCGGCGGTTGGGCGCGCCAGTCGTGGCCGTAGAGCGCGAACGTGTGGTCACCCACCGGCACGCCGTCCTCGTCCAGTCGCTCCATCCCTGCATAGGCGAAGAGCTCGGCCCAGGTCTCAGGGTCGCGGCACACGAGGGCCGTATGCGCAAGGCCGGGCGTCTGGAGGTAGTGGCGCACCTGCCGGATAAAGATGAGGCTCTGGACGGGCGAGACGGACTGGTAGGTGTCCCGAGCCATCCAGAAGCGGAAGAGGGACGCCTGCTCCCCCGCCCGGAGCGGCGCGTGGGCCTCCAGGTACTGCCAGGCGGCGTCCGTCACCGGGTCAGCCCGCCGGGCCTCCGCGTCGGCCGCGTCGAGCGACAGCGTAAGCAGAAAGCCCTCCGGCGTCCCGTCCGCCGCGCGGTAGACCTGGACGCCGTCCGGCTGCCGGTCGAACCAGTGTTCAGCCCAGCCGGCGGAGGTGTCCCCCTCGTGCCGCGCCACCATCTCAAGGAGGGCCGCCCAGTCGTCTTCGTGAGGCGCGTCCTCGATCAGGCCGTGCGCGTTGTCCCACTGCGACTGCAGGCGGTCGTAAAACGGCTGGATCAAGGGATGTCGGCGCAGCAGGTAGGTGAAATCCGAGAGCGCGTCGGGCACGCCCCGGTCGGCAGTGCGCTTCAGGCGGTCGGTATAGTACTGCCGGATGCGCTCGTGGAGCGTGTCGTGCCAGTCGGGGTTGCGCCAGCGCAGGTCGGTCGCGAGCGCCTCGCGGGTTAGGGCGTGGAGCGTGACGCCCCGCTCGCCCGGTCGCACGAACGAGAGGCCGCGCAGCCACTCGAAGAGTTCGTGCGCGTCCGTCACGTCGAGGACGGCGGACAGCAGCGGCTCCGTGGTGTAGCGGACGAGGGCGGCCGCCTCTAGGACGGTGCGGTGGGCAGGTCCCGGCACCTTCTGCACGAACTGCTCCAGCAGGGTTTTCACCACGTCGGGGGCCGCCTCGGGCTCGAATGTCTGGTCCTCGCGCTGATCGAGCAGGTCGGCCACGAGCGAGAGGGCGAGCGGGTGGCCGTGCGTGAAGTCAAGGATGGCCTCGTGTTGATCGGCCGGCACGCCGCGCCGCTCCAGCAGGGCCCGGCCCGCCTCCCCGTCGAGGTTGCGGAGGGGCATCGTTTCCACGAGGGCGCCCCACCCGGAGTCGGCGCGCCATTCGGCGGCGGGCTCGGCCCGCCCGGCGAACACTACGATCATCTGTCCGGGAAGGTCGGGCAGAAACGCCGTGCGGAGCCAGTCGGCAAGGGCGTCGATCGTCTCGTAGGCGTCAATGAGGAGCACGGCGCGGTCGTCCGCCTCGTCCAGGGTGGGCAGGACGGGCGTGTCGGCGTCCACGCCCACGGCGCGGCGGAGGGCCGTCCGAAACGCCTCGGGACTGGGGTCTACGTCGTGGGCATCCAGGCGGTACGACGCGCATCCCACCTCGTCGCAGCACCGGACGAAGGCCTGTAGCAGCTCGGTCTTGCCCACCCCGCCCGGCCCAAACACGTGGAGGATGTTAAACGGGAGCGCGTCGGCGGACAGTGCCGTCCGAAAGCGCTCGACTTCCGCCTCGCGCCCCACGAAGAGCTGAGACCGGGCGGCGTCGAGGCGGTCGCCGATGGAGGACATTGGATCGAGTCAGTCTGGAAAGGAACCGGACACCGTCAAACGCAAAAGCGCCATTTTTGCGTTCCTCCACGGCCTACAGGACGACGGGCACACGGGCAAATCCCCTTCAATTGCCGGCGCATTACAGAAACGTCACGCTTCTGATCACGAGATGAGCACCGACCGGTCTGGTGACCGGGCACAGCCGCCTGGTACCATGGGCAGTGCATTGGCAACACGCCAACCTTTTCTCACGCACAACCCGATACACAGCCCATGATCTTCTTTGCTCGAAGCACTACCACAGCACTTCTCATCGCTCTCCTCGCCGGCGCCGGCGTCCTTACCGGGTGCGACCAGTCCGGTGGGATGGACGGGCCGGACCCCGAAACCTTCACGGCGCCCTTGACGGCGCTGAACAACTCCGGCGTAAGCGGGACGGCCACCGTGACGGTGGAGGGCGACCAGTTCACCGTCACCGTCGACGCGCAGGGCACTGAGGCGGAAAGTGTCCACGCTCAGCACATCCACGGATTTGCGAGCGACGTCTCCTCCTGCCCCACCGCCGACGCCGACACGAGCGGCGACGGACGCATCTCCGTGGGCGAGGGCGCCCCGGCGTACGGCGGCATCCTCGTGCCTCTGGACGGGAGCCTCAACGAGGCCGAGGGCCTGGGCGAGCTGGAGACGTTCCCGACCGGCAACGGAAGCTACGCGTACGAGCAGTCGATCACGACTAGCAATCTAGCCGTCAACGAGGACCAGTCGTTCGGCGACCTGACGCTCGGCAACCACGCCATCGTGGTCCACGGTCAGACGGTCGACGGCGAGTACAAGGCCACACGACCGGTGGCCTGCGGCACGCTCTCCCGGTAGGTCGCCGCATCAGGCAGCGTCCACACGGCTATCAGTCGTTTCGCAGCGTTCTGTAGCCCAGAGGGGCGAGGCCGTCCGGCTCGGCATCAGGAAGGAGCGTCTTCCTGGGGCCGGTCCGGGTCGCCTCGCCCCCGATCATTTTGATAACGAAGCAATTCGGGAGCGCCCTCGTTTGTAGGAAGTCCGAGTGCGTTCGGCACGCCCACAGCACGCGCGATTCTCTTCCGACCTGCTTCGTCTCATGGACGCCATCGATCCCTCCCGGGGCCTCTTTTGCAACCGCACGCTCAACCTGCGGGGCATCCAGGCCATCGGGTACGACATGGACTATACCCTCATCCACTATCACATGCGCGAGTGGGAGAAGCGCGCCTACGGCTTCATCAAAGAGGGCTTGCTGAGCAAGGGATGGCCCGTGGACGACCTGCAGTTCGATCCCGACCTGGCCATCCGGGGCCTCGTGATCGACATCGAGCACGGCAACGTGGTAAAGGCCAACCGGTTTGGCTACGTCAAGCGCGCCTTCCACGGCACCGAGCCCCTCGACTTCGACCGCCAGCGAGACGTGTACCAGCGCACCCTCGTCGACCTCGCCGAGGACCGCTGGCATTTCCTCAATACCCTCTTCTCCATCTCGTCGGCAAGCATGTACATGCAGCTGGTAGACCTGCTCGACACCGACGCCCTGGAGGGGTCGATGGGCTACGCCGATCTCTGGGGCGAGGTGCAGCAGACGCTCGACGAGGCCCACATGGAGGGGCGGCTCAAAGAAGCCATCGTCCAGCATCCAGAGCGCTTCGTAAACCTCGATCCGGAAATGCCGCTTACGCTTCTGGACCAGAAGCGGGCCGGCAAGAAAATTCTCTTGATCACCAATTCCGAGTGGGACTACGCCCGGCCCATGCTGGAGTATGCGTTCAACGACTTCCTGCCCGACGACATGACGTGGCGGGACCTGTTCGACATTTCCATCGTGGGGGCGCGCAAGCCGGACTTCTTCTCGGTCGACATGCCGGCCTTCCGGGTGGAGCGGGAGGACGGCCTCCTGCGGGAGCACCAAAACGGCCCGCTGGAGGAGGGCTGCGTGTACGTGGGCGGCAACGCGCCGCTCGTGGAGGAGACGCTCGGCCTGCGCGGCGAAGAAATCCTGTACGTCGGCGATCACCTCTTCGTCGACGTCAACGTGTCGAAGAAGGTGCTGCGGTGGCGCACGGCGCTGGTAGTGCGTGAGCTTGAGCGGGAGATTGAGGCGTTTCAGTCGTTTGCCGAGAAGCAGGCCCGCCTCTCCGAACTCATGGAGCAGAAGGAGCGGCTGGAGGCCGAGTTCTCGGCGAACCGCCTGCAGCGGCAGCGCCTGGATGAAAACTACGGCGGCCCGGACGGGCGCGACGCAGAGACGCTCGAGGAGGAGATGTCCGCACTGCGCTCCCGCCTGACGAACCTGGACGAAGACATTGCCCCCCTTGCCAAGGCCTCCAGCCAGCTCGTGAACGACAACTGGGGCCCGCTCATGCGCACCGGCAAGGACAAGAGCCTCTTCGCCCGGCAGGTGGAGCGCTACGCCGACGTGTACACGGGCCGGGTCTCCAACTTCCTCCACC
>CAZRPQ010000096.1:0-7535 GCA_964601725.1 uncultured Salinivenus sp.
CCCGAATTAAGGGATCAAGAAAAGCCCTTTAGCGGGGGGCGAAAATTCCTCCCCCCGGCGGGCCGTTTCTTTGGGGCGCACTGGCCTCCTCGTGCGACCAGAGTGGGGCTCCTACTGATCGGTCTGAGCTCCCTTGAAGGTGTGCACGCGCCCGAAGAGGTCGTGGGGCCCCCAGATGCCGCTGCGGAGGCACTCGAGCTGCACGATCTGGCTGTGGTCGATGAAGAGGTTCACCTCCGGGCCGTAGTTCTGCACGTACCACGGAAAGACCTCCGGATCGGCGGCCTCGAACATCAAGTTTTCCAGCCCCAGCTCGTCGATAAACTCGGCCGGCACCTCTGTGCGCATCTCCGGCACGTTTTCGGTGATCCCCTCGCTCTCCATCATGATCTGGTAGGCGCCCGCGTCGAGAAAGCGGCGGGCCTGTGCGATGGCCTGCGACGGGTCCTGCTGACCGATCTGCTCCAGCTCCTCGGTCGTGGTGGCCCCGCCGCCGGCCCCGTGCTGAATGCCCACCTCCGGCTTGGCCTTCAGGCCCGCCTCCTGCACCGCCTCAATGAGCCGCAGCCAGTCGTCGGTGGGAAGGGTGATGAAGCCCGCCGAGATCTCGATGATGTCGAAGCCGAGCCGGGCACACTCGTCAATGTACTTGTGCACTGCGTCGGTGCCCTGCGAGAGGACGTGCTCCATGAAGCCGCCCGTGGACACGAGCACGTCGTGGTCGTGGGCGAGGTCGAGCAGCGTCTGGACTTCCGCCTCAGGCATCAGGCTGAAGGAGCCGCCCGCAAACTTGAGGTTGTCGACGTAGTGCCCCATCGTGGAGAGCACGTCGTCCAAGTAGTTGGGGCCCATCGGGCTGTAGTAGGGCCCACGGATCTCGGTAACGCCCACGTCGCGGGGCTTCTCGCCCCGATCGTTAAGGTCGAGGAATTGAAAGGCGCGTCGGGAATCGCCGGTGATCTCGCTGGACATGGTTGACTGTTGATTGTTGGTTGTTACACGTGGAAGGGGGTATGTACCGTCGCGTCTAATTCTTCCGTTTCGACCTTCCTCCGCCCGAATCACCTCGTGATCCGTAACGAGTGAACCGGAAAGGAAGCTCGCTCTTTCTCACGCATCACGAATTACTTCTTACGCGTCACACTCTCCTCGTCACCAAGCAACTCAGGTTTCGGGGGGCTTCACCTCCGCCAGGAGCCCAACGAGGTCGGCGACGGGGAGCGTCTCCAAGTCCTGCACGGCACCGATGATATCGTCGCGGAGCGCGGCGTCGGTGTAGGGCTCGGCGAGACGGACGAATTTCTCCGACACGGTGTCCCAGCTCATCGGGCGGGTGTGGAAGCCTTCGTAGTCCTCCTTGTGGGCCTCGTAGATCTCGCCATCGGCGTGGATGCGCACGTCGCACACCATGTGCTCGGGAAAGCGGTCGCTGTAGTCAGGATTTTCTTCAACCTGTACCTTCTGAAGGAGCGACTGGACATCGTCGGCCTCGATGCGGTCGGGGGCGTACTGGGCGGGCAGGACGTGGTCGTCGAGGAGCGCCACCGCCGTCATGTAGTGGAGACTGTGGTCGGCCTCTTCCTTGCGGCGCACGATCGTCTTGTCGCCCTCCTCCCCACCCCCGATGATGTGGAAGGCTACGTCGAAGGTGTCGACCTCGATCTTGTCGATGGCGGACGGATCGATCCCGTGCTCGCGCTTCAGCTCCAGGGCGCCTTCGAGCGTCGCCTGCGAGTGGATCTCGGCGTTGTACTTCTTGATGATCGTGTCGGTGACCCGCTCCAGGTCTTCGGCGCTCCAGTCGAGCGCAAACTCGCCCGCGATGGAGTGCATGAAGCCCTTGTTGCCCTCGAACACTTCGGGCGGGCCGGTGATGCCGCGCATTGCCAGGAAGGCCGAGTGGGTCGCCGTGAAGCCGGTCTCCGGGTACGCCAGGCCCTTCCAGTGCGAGATCTCGCCGGTGCGCGTGACGCGGAGGGCGTTGTGGGCCGTGCCGCTGATGGCAATCGCGTTGGCGATCTCCTCCGGGTCGAGGCCGAGAGCCTTGGCCGCCCCGGCCGCGGCGGCGTACTGGCCCTGCACCGTGTGGTCGAAACCCTTGGCCCGGACCGGCGCCTCGTCGCTCAGGCGGCACTGCACCTGATACGCGACGGCGAGGGCCGTCAGCAGATCCTCTCCGGAGCCGTCCGTGTATTCCGTCGCGGCCATCACCGAGCCCAAGTTGTCGCTCGGGTGACCGGTCTCGCCCTCGGCAAGGTAGCTGTCGTTGTAATCGAGGTACCGGACGAGCGCGCTGTTGTAGAGCGCCGCCCGATCGGGCGCCGTCGCGCCCCCGCCAATGAGGGTGGCCTGTTCGGTGCCCCCGAAGTCGGCGAGGTGGGTGCGGAGCGCGCGGATCGGTTCGCCGGCCAAAGCCCCGATTGCACAGCCGAGCGAATCGAGCACCCGCACCTTCAATTGTTGCGCGGCCTCTTCGGAAAGGTCCTCGTACGAAGCCTCTTCCACGAACGCTGCGAGGTCGTCAACGATGGGCATGGTGTCGGGAGGCCGTTGTTTGGCGAACAATTCGACGGGGGATCCCAGCAAAAATCAGATACACGGACGGAATTAAAGAGTTCAAGGTCCTAAACCATCCAGTGGAAATTTAGAGTCTCTTGGCTTAAACTACACCCCGGGTTTCTTTGGCAATGGCCGCCCGTCGAACGCCCAACGGAGGTTCCTCTGCGGGTGCAGGGCGGGGATCCAGGGCAGCGATCTTCCAGGATCGTCAAACCCTTCCTTCAGGACCGAACCCGACGCTCCCAACATCGACCCGAAAGTCACGTAACACCGTCGGGTGTGAAACATTGAGTTCGTCAAGTCTCGGTTTACCCTCGCTACCGAATAGCCTTCCATGAGCACTGAGAGCAATGTGTCCACTTCTTCCTCCAACGGCCAGCTCTCGGACACCTCCCCCGAGCAGTCTTCAACCGGAGAAACAACCGAGGAGCGTCACGAACGCCTCGCGCAGGCGGTCGCCGACGGAGACTTGCCCCTCCACAAACTTCCCGGCGACCTCTCGGCCGAGGAGGCCGCTGCCATTCGCCGGTCGTCGTTGGAGCGCTCCACGGAGACAGACCTCGATAGCCTCGACGAATACGCCTTCGACGCCGAAACCGTATCGAGCAACAACTGCGAAAACCTGATCGGAGCCGCACAGGTGCCCATCGGGGCCGCAGGGCCGGTTCCCGTGCGCGGAGAGTACGTCAGCGACGATGTGCACGTCCCCCTGGCCACCACCGAGGGGGCCCTCGTTGCGAGCGTGAACCGGGGCTGTGCGGCCCTCCGCGCCGCCGACGGGGCCACGGTCCAGGTGGAGGACGTGGGCATGACCCGCGCCCCGGTGTTCCGGACCTCGGGCATCCAGGAGTCGCAGTCGTTCATCGAATGGGTCGAGGAGCACGAGACAGACATTCGCGACCACGTCGAGGCCACGAGCGAGTACTTGTCCCTGAAGGACCTCCGTCCCTTCAAGATGGGAACGACGGTCTTTCTGCGGTTCCGCTTTTCGACGGGGGACGCCATGGGGATGAACATGGCCACCCTCGCCTGTGACCAGGTGATTCAGGACTTGATTGTCCCGGAGACGGACGTTGATTTCGTGTCTCTCTCCGGCAACTACTGTGTCGACAAGAAGCCGGCCGCCATCAATGCCCAGGAGGGGCGGGGCAAGCGCATCTTCGCCGAGGCGGTCCTCAACGTGTCCGTCCTGCACGACGTCCTCAAAACGACCGCGGCTGATCTGACGGAGGTCCAGTACCGCAAGAACCTGCTCGGGTCGGCGGCGGCCGGATCGATGGGCATGAATGCCCACCACGCCAATATGGTGGCGGCCTTCTTCGTCGCCACCGGCCAGGACATTGCGCAGGTCGTGGAGGGGGCCCTCGGCAACACCTTCATTGAGCCGCGCGGCGAGGATCAGGTGTACGTGTCCGTCTTCATGCCCGACGTGCCCCTTGCGGCCGTGGGGGGCGGCACGGAGTTGCAGTCCCAAGACGACGCTCTCTCGATGATGGACGTGTCGCCCGACCCCGACCGGCCGGGCGCCGCCGTGATGCGTCTCGCCGAGATCCTCGGGGCCACAGTCCTGGCGGGCGAGCTCTCCCTGATGGGCGCCCTCAGCTCTCATCACCTGGCCAGTGCGCACGATCAACTCGGTCGCGCCACCCCCTCGATCCAGAACGGCCACTCTACGAACTCTGAGTGACCCCGACGGCACTTGTTTACGACCATGGCCGCCGCGACCGTCGTCTCACCCGCGAAGCTTATCCTGATGGGGGAGCACGCCGTGGTGTACGGGCGCCCGGCCCTCATCACCACCGTTGATCTGTGGCTCCAGGTCCGCATAGAGTCGCGGTCCGAGTCGGGGGTCCACCTCCATCTCCCGGAGATGGACCACCGCGAGACGACCCCCTGGTCGGACCTCCACGCCTACACGGACGCGGTGCGCGAGCGCTGGGAGCGGTACAGGAAAGCCCCCAATCCCGACTCGTTTGCCGCCGTGCGGGGCGACAACCCGGCCCACCTCGTGAAGGTGGCCCTGGGCGAGGCCGCCCGGCGGTGGGACGCCATCGGGACTCCCGCACTCGACGTCACGGTCCGCTCGGAGCAGCCCATCGGGGCCGGGTTCGGCAGTTCGGCGGCCGTGGCCGCCGCGACTGTGTACGCCCTCGCCGTCCTGCACGACTTGAATCCGTCCCGCGAGGACCTCTATCCGGTGGCTCTGGACGTCGAGCGGCGCCAGCATGGCACCCCGTCAGGCGTAGATCCGGCCACCGTGCTCCACGGCGGCCTCCTCTGGGCCGAAACCACCGAGAATGAGATCGATCCGATTCCCCTCCCCACCCCCACCTCCGTGCCCGACACCCTGCGCGTCTACCACACCGGCACGCCCAACGAGTCGACCGGCACGGTGGTCGACGCCGTCCGTGCCCGGCGCGAGGAGGACCCCGAGGCATTCCGGGCAATTCTCGACCGCATGGAGTCGGCCACCCGCGCGGTCCGCGACGCGCTGACCGACGGCCCGGCGTCGCCGTCCGTCCTCCGCCGCACCCTCCGACAGTTCGAAGAGGGACTGGAGGCGCTCGGCGTGGTGCCTCCTGCCATCCAGGATCTCGTCCGGTCCATCGAGAACAAAGGCGGGGCGGCCAAGATTTCAGGGGCCGGCGCCCTCACAGGGTCCGGTGCGGGGTCCCTCCTCGTGTACCACCCAGACCCCGACGCTGCCCTCTGGCCCCACCTTCAGCACCTGTCCGAGTTCAACGTGCGCCTGGGGGTGGAGGGCGTACACGAGGAAACGGTCTATGCCTAAAGCCACCGTCGAAGCCCCGGCCAACATCGCGCTGATCAAGTACTGGGGCGCCGAGCGCTTCGACCCGGTCGTGCCGTACGCCCCCTCCCTGTCGATGACGCTCCGGGCGTGCCGCACCCGCACGACCGTTCAGTTCGAGCCCGGTGGGAGCGGGGACGACGAAATTCTCCGCGTCCAGGACGACGGCGCCCTCCGTCCGGCGGAGGCGTCTTTTCGGGCCCCCGTCGTCCGTCACCTCGACCGGCTCCGCACGCGGGCCGACCGGTCGGGCTCCTTCCGCGTCGCCACCCAGAACACGTTTCCCAGCCGGGCGGGGCTGGCGTCCTCGGCGTCCGGCTTTTCGGCCTTGACCCTGGCTGCCACCCAGGCCCTTGGCGATCCGGTCGATCCGGCCCCGGCGTCCGACCTGGCACGCCGCAGCGGCTCGGGCTCGGCGGCCCGCTCGGTCTGGGGCGGATTCGTCGTGTGGCCACGGGACGAGGACCTCTGTGCCACCCAGATTGCGTCCGCGGAGCACTGGGACTTGCGCGACCTCGTGGCCGTGGTGGACACGAGTCCAAAGGAGGTGTCGTCCCGCGAGGGCCATCGCCGCGCCTCCTCCAGTCCCTTCTTCGACCCCCGCCTCGATCACCTCGACGACCGACGCGACGCGGTGCGTGAGGCCGTGCTCGATCGTGACTTCGATCGCCTGGCCCCTCTCGTGGAGCGGGAGGCCACCGAGCTGCACTGCATCGCCATGTCGTCGCGCCCCCCGATTCACTACTGGCGCCCGGCCACCCTCGCGGTCCTGGAGGCGGTGCGCGCCCTGCGGGCGGACGGGGTGGCGGCGTGCGCCACGATGGACGCAGGCCCGAACGTGCACGTCCTCTGTCCGGCGACCGCGGCCGCGGCGGTGGCCGACCGGCTGGAGGGCCATCCGGAGGTGGAGACGCTCATTCGGGACGGCGTGGGCCCGGGGCCGACCGACGACGTCCCGTCGCTCTTCTGACTCGCTTCTCGTCCCACGTCTCGCCCCCGCGGCCATGGATTCTGTCGTGCTCGTCAAGCTGGGGGGAAGCCTCCTCACCGACAAGACGCGTCCCTACACGCCCCGGCCCACCGTCATGGAGCGGCTGGCGGAGGAGGTGACCCGCGTCTGGCCGTCCCTGGAGGGCCGCCTGGTGCTGGGGCACGGGAGCGGCTCGTTCGGCCACGTGGCGGCGCAGGATACGGGCCTCGCCGCGCCGGACGCCGAGGCGTCCGCCGAGGCCATCAGCCAGACCCAGCACGCGGCCCATCGTCTCCACCGGCACGTGATGGATGCTCTTCGGGAGGCGGGGCTGCCCGCCGTGTCGTTCGCGCCGTCGAGTGCCCTGGTGACCGACGCAGGCCGACCGGCGTCCCTCCACGCAGAGCCCGTGCGTCGCGGCCTCGCCCAAGACACGCTTCCCGTCACCTTCGGCGACGTGTCGATGGATCGGTCGCGCGGCGGCGCCATCTGCTCGACAGAAACGATTCTCCGGTCCCTCGCCGGGTCGCTTCAGGCGGAGGACGTGCCGGTCGGACCCGCCCTCTGGTTCGGCGACACGGAGGGCGTCTACGACGAGACCGGCGCCGTCCTCGACACGATCGTGCCGACGGAGGCTGAGGCCGGGCTCTCTGCCGTAACCTCCTCGGAGGCCCCCGACGTGACGGGCGGCATGCGTCATCGGGTGGAGACGGCGCTTGCGCTTGCCCGCGATGGCACCGCGTCGCTCATCACCGGTGGCGAGGAGGAGGGTCGACTCGAACGGGCCCTACGGCATCAGTCCGTGCCGGGCACCTGGGTGCTCCCCTCCTCGGATGATCGGCCCCCACGGGGTGACAAGCAGGAAGGGCTCTGACTCTGTGCTGCTGGCTGACCCGTGCGAAAGTCCGTAAAGAAAACGCCGCTACGGGTGGGCGTCTGGGCGTTTGGGCGTCTGGGCGTTTGGAAGTGCGAAAAACGCCCACACGCTCACCCCGACAGCAGTCGCATTGGCGTCAAGCAAACCGGAAAGGTTCTGCGAACCCCTCGGCCGGGGACGCAAGCGGCACCGACAGTGGTCGGTGCGTATCCCGGCTACGTGTTCTCCGGTCCGCGACGGCCGTCGGGACGTACTTGCCCTGCGTGCCGAACGCCTTCGGCACCGACGAAAAGATAGCACTCTGGAAGCACTCGGTCCCT
>CAZRPQ010000097.1:0-7515 GCA_964601725.1 uncultured Salinivenus sp.
GAAGCAGGAGCCAGTCGGCGGTCGGCTCGTCCGCGGTCGCAGAGGTGTCCGCCGCTGAGAGGTCGGTTGTGTCCGCCGGCTGGGCCTGCGCCGCCCCGCCGAGAAGGCCGGCGACGAGCAACATGGAGACGATACGTCGCATGAGAACGGCGTGCCTGGGAAAAGTGTAGAGAACCGAACAGCTTCGTCTCTTCGGGGGAAGAAGGAGACACGGGAGGAACGCAGCGGAAGCGACCGTCGGAACCGCAATCAACGCACCTGAAAGGAGACGCGGAGCGCGAGTCCCGCCTGTTCGCCCCGCGGCCCGACGGGCGGTGCCACCCGGGCGCTGATGCCGTGAGACTCGTTGTAGTCCATCGCCGAGTGCCAGGCCGTGACGACGTCGTAGATCGCATGCAAGGACACTACATAGAGCATCACATTCGCAGCGGTGAAGCCCGACGGCTCGCCCCCTGCGTGGATCTGGCCGAGACCGGCAAGTCCAAAGACCCCGGCAAGAGGAAATCCGCCGGTACGCAGGGCAATGCTGCGCCACGCTTGCTCGGTATTATCCGCGTAGAAATGACCGGCCGACGGCCCAAAGAGGGGGGTGAGCAGAAAGGTCCCGCCCGCCGAATACAATACGGCCCGGACTGGTGACTTTCGCTCGACCGAGGCAACGGATCGAGGGGTGTTCTCGGGATCGGTCGTATCGACCGCAGCGGAGTCGGGCTGCTGAGCCGAGACGGGATCGCCCCCCTGCAATGAAAAAACCTGCAAGCAAGACGGGGCAGATAAAACGTCGAGATCGCGTCGCTTGGATGAAGGAAAGAGCAAACATGGCAACGCGCGGAATTGGCCGATGAAAAGGACACGATGGAGGAACGCGGAGGGGCTCTCGCGACGCTGTATCCTCATGACTACGCCTCATCGCCTCGACAACCCAGACATGCACCCGTGGAAGCCGGTATGTCCGATCCGTCAGGGGGGCGTCCGGTCACGGATGCTCGGCCGCTTGGCGCCGGGTCGCCGGGAGGCGGCTTCGGAGGGCCGCCTGGGCGGAATCGGCCTCGGGGGAGGCGGGCGAAAAGCGATAGGTCTCTCGCTGTCCAGTGGATCTTCCGACAAGTCCTCCGAGGAGAGCACCGGGCCAAATCAACGCAGCGCCCACCATCAGGGAAGAAATACCTTCGAGTAGACCATCGGATGATCTCGCTCTTATAAATCCAATCGTAAATGGCAATGCACCGCCGATTCCAGCTCCCATCAGGGTGCCTGTGGTACTGCTACGATCCAGAATCTGTATCTCCTGGACCGCCGAGGTGGAAAACGCTCTCTCAGTGCCCGACGGCGTGACACCAGACGTCGAATCGTTCCCTACGTACAGCCTTTCCAGTTTCAGCGTGCGCCCATCATGGAGATGAACGCGGGCAGGCTCTCCTGTGGCCGCTGCGGTAACCCGACCGTATCCCTTTGTGTCTCGTGTCACCTCGTGGGTGGAACTGCATCCAAGAACCGACAGGACCAGCGTTCCCAGTAGCAGCGGGCGCACCCAGGCGCCGATTCCGGATGCCTGAGAAGAAAAGAAGGACGGAATGAAGGTCGAACGGTTGTACAATGGCACATGTGATTGTATTTGGTTCGATTCGTAGAAAGGGAGGCCGCGGGCTGAGGGACCATCCCCACGAGGCCGCACTCTCTATAACGCGATCCCTGCCTCGACAAACCAGACACGATCCCGTAGACATCGGCCATGGCCGGTCTTTCGGGCACGAAGGCGGATTTGTCGTCCTCTCTCGGCGTAGCCCATCCTGCGGGCGAGGCGAGTGTCGCCGCCCCCCGGCTCAGAACGTGGCTGTGAGCGTCACACGGGGAACGACCTCCCGCTCCGTCTCCGCGCCTCCTGGAAGACGCGCCATGGTTGGCCCCACGTTGAGGTCGAGATTGAGGGACGAGGTCCCATCGGCGGCCCGGCTCCGGGCGTCTCCCTCCAGCACGGCGTAGGTAATGCCGAAGCCAGCGGCCGAGCCGAGTGCCTGCACGACAGCCACTACCTCCCCGTCCCCGGTACCGGACGTGACGGCTCCTCCTAGAAGCGACCCGGCAATCGAGCCGAGGCCTACGAGGCTGCCCTGGGTGCCCGTAAAGTCCCGCCCCTGAACGAGGTAATTGCCCAGCACCGCGCCTCCGACCGTCGACCCGGACAACAGAAGGGCACTGGCTCGCGGGTTTCCGTCGTCCTGAAGCGATAAGAAGGACCCCACGAGATTTGTTGCCTGCAGGGCCGACTGGGCGTAGATGCGCGCGTCCCCGTCCGTGTACCGTCCGGTGCGCCCCAGACGGTGGCCCAGGTAGGCGCCGCCGATGGAGCCCAGCAGAGACGTTCCGGCCAAAACCCGAGACACCTCGTCGACCTCCGGTTCCTCTCCCAGAATGGCTCCTCCGATGCCTAAGCCGACGAAGTTGCCCCCGAGCCCATTGTAGCTCACCATCTCGGCGTGGCCGCCCGTCCAGCTGTTGCGCTGGGCCGCTCGGAGCCAGAGTGCCCCTTCGAGGGCCCCGCCCGCAGCGGCAAGACCCGCCGTGCCTCGCCCGGACAAGTCCTCTCCCCTCAATACGCCCATCACTTGTACCGCGTGGGCGTAGCCCTGCAGGCCGCCGTAGAAGACCATATCGGCCTCTGCCTCGGAGACAGGTCGGTTCCGGGTGGCCAGGAGCGGCACGAAGAACCCCATCGCCCCACCCGCCAGCGTAAGGGTCGCCGCTCCACTGCCGTCCGTGTCAAACGCGCCTGCCAGGAGTCCTCCCTCGATGAGGCCGTGAAAGGTTGTGGCGGCGATGAGCCCGTAGCGCCCCTTCTCCAGCCCTGGCGAAAGCCGAGTCGTGCCGGTCATCCCCTTCGCAATGCGCGCCCGAAGATCCTCCACCTCCGCAGGGGTGAGCGACCGACGTTCTCGGACGGAGCGCCCGTTCTGGGTCTGCCGGATGACGAGCTCGTAGGCGTCGTCGTCTGTCCGGAACAGTCGTGCCTCCTGGAAGCCGGTCACCTCCGGGAACAGGCCCACCTCCTGCCGGAGGTCGGCGTTGAGCACGTAGAGCGTGCTGTCGCGGTCGAGGGGGACCTGCACGTCCTGGGCCGCTGCGGGCGACGCGGCGAGCCCCCCGAGGAGCGCGAGAAGAACCAGGGTCCGCCAGCACAAGCACATTTCCGAGAGGTCCATCGAGGAAACCCTTCCGCCGCCACGACACGCCAACACGGTGCGAAGGAGGGATGTCACGAGACCTCCCTTCGCCGTGAGAGTTCGAGGGACAACCTTCCGAGTGCCTGCTGTATAGAACATGTCGGGGATTCGGGATTAATGAGACGGCCGTATCGAAGTGCTGCACAGATTCAGCCGCTGCCAGTGGCCGTCGCCGTAACAGCGCCCCTGCGAGACCACACCCTCTATAACGCAACACGTGCCTCGACAAGCCGGACACGACCCCGTAGAACCCGGCCATGTCCGGTTTTTCAGGATGTGAGGTCCGGATTGTCGGGGCGCTCCGCTTCCTGCTCGGCGTACTCGGTGGGGGCGCAGCCGAAGGTCTCGCGGAAGAGACGTGAAAAGTAATTCGGGTCCCGATACCCTACGGCGTCGGCCACGTCCGAGATGGTGTCTGCCCCCTGTTGGAGTAGCGTGGCGGCGTGCTGCAGGCGCCGGGTGCGGATGAAGCCCGCCGCCGAGAGCCCGGTGGTGTCCTTGATGCGGCGGCGGAGATGCCGGGCACTCAGGTCCATCTCGTCGGCCAGCCAGTCGACCCCAAAGTTGCTGTTGTCGATGTGCGCGTCGACCGCCTCGTTGAGGGCGTCGAGAAACTCGGCCTCCTCGGACGACACGGTCGCCTCGTCCGGGTCCATCCAGTCGGGCAGACGAACGCGGTCCTGCACGATTCCGCGAATTTCGATCAGGTTCTCGACGCGCGCCGTCAGCTCCCCGGGATCGAAGGGCTTGGACACGTACGCGTCGGCCCCCGCCTCCAGGTCGGCCCGGTGCGCCCGATCCCGGATGCGTTCGGGCCGGGCCGTCAGCAGGACCACCGGCAGGTGGCGGAGCTGCTCGTCGTCCCGGATGGCCCGGCACAGGGCCGTGCCGTCCATGCCCGGCAGGGCCGCCTCGCTAACGACGAGGTCGAACGGCCGCTCGCGAAGACGATCGAGCGCCGCCTCCCCGTCGGCAACCGTCACCACCCGATAGTCCGTCCCCAGCAGATCCCGGAGGTAGCCGCGCATGTCCGCCTCGCCGTCCACGACGAGCACCTCGGGCGCGTCCGCGGGAGCCTCGTCCGCCGCGTCCTCGGACGACTCCTCCGCCGTGGCAGGCGTCGTGTCCTCGTCCCTCCGTCGGTCCGGGTCGATGGCCGGCCCCGACGCCCCCACCTCGGCCTCGTCCGCCGCGGCCACGTCCTCGTCCGCAAGGTGCTCGCGCCCCAGCAGAAGGCGCACCGTCAGTTCCGTGCCGAACCCAGGCTCGCTCTCAACCTCAATGTCGCCCCCGTGGCGCTGGGCGAGGGCGGAGGCGTGGGCCAGCCCAATGCCCATCCCGATCCACTGCTCGGCCCCCGGGTCCTCAGACCCATTCGATTGCATCTCATCGCCGATCGGGATGTAGCTCTCGGAGGCGCCGAAGACCCGGTCCTGGAGCGCGGGCGGCAGCCCCGGTCCCGTGTCGCGGACGGCAATCTCCGCGTGGTCGTCTGCGCGCCCCACCCGGACGCGGACCGTGCCGCCGTCCGGGGTGTGCCGGATGGCGTTCGAGAGCAGGGTGGTCAGGATCTGTTTGAACCGATCCGCGTCCAGCCACACGTCCAGCCGGTCCGTCTCCGTCTCGACCTGAAAGGTGAGCCCCTTCTCGTCGGCCCACTGTCGGAGGGGAGGCACCACCCCGCGCACGACCGCTTTCAGATCGTGCTCCTGCGCCGCAAGGGACAGGTCGCCTTCGTCGAGCCGTGCCAGCTCGAACAGCTGGTCGACCAGTCGTTTCATCCGGCGGGCCTGGTCGTCGGCCCCCTCCAGCCGCTCGCGGAGCGGGTCGGGCACGGCGCCCAGCCGTCCCTCCAGCGCCTCCCGCAGGGGCGCGAGGATGAGGGTGAGGGGCGTCCGAAACTGATGGGACAGATCGGCGAAGAAGCGGCTCTTTGCGCGTTCCAGACGGGCCACCTGGTCGTGGAGCGCCTCCGCCTCCCGCCGCGCTTCATGCTGACGGTGGCGCACGGCGTAGAGCAGGGCCGACACGCCGGTGAGCACCACGGCGACGAACCCCAGGCTGACCAGGAGCGTGGGCTCGACCAGGCCGGGCCGGGCCGCGGCGGTTCCGGGGACGCCGTAGTGCCCGATCCCATAGAGCACAATCCCCAGGCCCCCGCCGAGGAGCAGGGTCTGCCAGGGGCGATACGGAAGAACGGCGACGGCCAGAAGATAGGCGAGGATGACGTACTCGATGCTCAGCACGCCCCGATAGGCGTCGGCGAGGAGCGACACGGCCACGATGGCTCCCGTGATCACGAACCCGACCGCCCGCGCAACCGAAAGCCGGCACTCGGCCCGACCGGCCCAGATGGCTCCGCCGCACAGGAGGGCCACGACGACCTCGTCCCACAGCACGAAGACCTCCGGCGTCGCGGCGGCCGAATACCACCATGCGGTGGGACGCCCAAGGAGGAAGATGTTGACGGGAATGTGGATGAGGAGCCCAACAATGCCGATCAGCCCCCCCCACTGCAATCCCGTGCACGCCAATCCCGAAAGGGTGGCCCTGAACTCCCGCTCCTCCTCAAGCGTGTCGGCGGCGAGAAAGACACGACGTGCTTGCTCGATGTAGCTGCGGCGCTCCATAACGTTCTGCTTCCGATTTTGAGTTCCCTCCCGATCGATGGCACCATCCATGCCTCGGGCACAGGCGCCCGGGCGGGGCCCCTCAGTCCCCCCGTTCTCTCAAATCCTCCTCGCCCAACGGTCGTCAGATTGCTCGCACGGCCCGACAGACGGCACCTTGCTCGATTTTGAACATAACGAAGGGCCGCCGCGCATCACAAACCGCCCTCGTCTCCTCCCCGGACGATGGCATGATGGGCGCCGATGTAAGTGGTGGCGGCTCTCCTGCTCGTGATCGCCCAATCGTGCCCGGACCGTACGGGGCGTCTGGGCGTCCACCGGTCTGCTCGCGGCAGGACGGCACCTCGGCGCCAGGCTGAGCCCAAAATCGCCACTCGCGCCGCTGGGGACGTGATCGCTGCTGTCGCCACGGCTCGGTCCCGTTCTGCCATAAAGAGGGGGGGCTCACACCGCATCCCCTTACAGCCGGGCGACCTCTACGGCCCCACCCGCCTGAAATTCGACGTAGAGGGAGAAGTCCCAGAGGAGATCGGTGCCGATCAGAGGCGTCGGTGCCTCCGCGACAGACACGTCGTAGGCGGTCTCGTCGAGAATCGCGTATGCACGGTACACTCGGGTGACCGTTTGACGGCCGTCGGCAAGGACGAGGGGCTCTTCTCCCACTTGTGGACACCCGAGTCCCTCGATCCAGTCAGGCGGGAGGGTGAGCCCCCCGTTGAAGCCCGTATCGATGACCGCATCGAACGACCGGGCTCCGTTCGGCCCCCGGACTTCCAGGGAAAGAGAGGGCTCACGATCAGCGGTAAAGAACCCGGTGGTCATGTTGCGTCCTCCTCTCGGGGCCATCCCCCGAAGTGATGAGCAAACCGGCTCCCGACGCGACGGAACCAGATGCGTCCCTCTGCTTCTGGATGTCGTTCAATCAGGCGGTCCGCAGCGGCAAGCTGATTGGCGTCGACCTCGAAGTCTTCGGACTCAACGTCAATAGCGACGTACTTGTGGGCCTCCTCCTCCACGTCGACCTGGGGACGGATGACTCGATCAAAAATTTCATTCGCACGCTCAGCGCGCTCGGATTGGTCTTCGGTCATGAAGCCGGAGCTTGTCTGTTATGAGCAGTGTGGATGGTTTTCTACGCTGGCCGTCGGTGGTCTTTCCTCAAGTCTGTGAGAGGGAATCCTACATCGAGGGAAACGGATCTGCTTTCGGCACGAGAGGGGAGGAGATTTCAGTCGAATGCGTCGCTTAGAAATCGACCCCCGAGATGGTGGACGGCCCGACTCCCCCCCCGCCGGAACCAGATTCGCCCTCGGGCCTCCGGATGGCGCTCGAGGAGCCGATCCGACGCCGCCTGCTGATCGGCATCGACCTCGAAGTCTTCTGTTTCCGTGTCGATAGCGACGTACTTGCGATCATCTTCGTCTTCAACCTGGGGACGAACCACGCGCTCGAAAATCTCCTCCCCGCGCTCGGCGAGTTTGGATGTTTCTTCGGACATGGCATTGGGACCGGGTTATGACGGAGGGACGGATCTTTTTCTACGCCGATAACCGCACGTCTTTCCCAAATGCGCCCGACCCAAGTGCTCCACCGATCGCCAGGAGCACGCCCGGCGCGGGGCGGACGCGACGCTGCTCGCTGCGGATTGCCGCCTCGTCGCGGCG
>CAZRPQ010000098.1:0-7449 GCA_964601725.1 uncultured Salinivenus sp.
GAAGAAACTTAAGTACGTGCGTCCTCCATCGCAAAAACGCCGGGGGCGAGTCCATCAGTGGGCTCGCCCCCAGCCTATGGATCCGTGTGTAGAATTGTAGAATCCAGAAGCGATTTGGGCGAGTTGCGGGCCTGCGACTCTGGGATCCGGTCGGACGGGAGTCTTGAGCCTGTTTAGCCCCAAGGGGCGGCGTTCGGGACTGCCTGGTTAGGAGGCGTCGGGCCGACCTGCGGATCGGCCGTAGAGTGAGGCGGTGCACCTGCAGGAATCGGCACAGACCGGACAGTTCGGACGTGTGCCAGTGCGGGTGTAGTAGTGCTCGACGGTCGCCAGACGCGTGAAGTCGTACTTCTCGAACAACACGCGGCTGTCAACGGGGGCGGGCCGGTGCCACGCGATCCCGAACATCCGGGGCACGCCCCGGTCGGCGAGGAGGTCGAGCCTGCGCTCGTAGAACGCCGACCCGATCCCCCGGCCCTCCCAGTTGTCCCGCACGCACGACAGGTGGAAGAGGCCGTTCTCGTCGGCGAGTGGCACATTTAGATCGAGCACGTCGAGCCCAAGATACTGGCGCGTGTACGCCCGCGCTCCCACCTCGAGAAACGAAATCCCGACGATTGCGTCCTCCGCAGAAGCCACGGCCACGAGCCCGGCGGCCGAGTGGGACGGGTCCAGGGCCGCCTCGATCCAGTGTTCCTGCGTGGAAGGGGCGCCGCCAAATCGAGCAGCCCACAATTGCTGCACCGGGGCCGTATCGGTGGGGGCGATGGGACGGACGCTGAATGAAGGCATACGAGGAACAGGGTTGTGCATGGAGCCACGAACGAAGCCCCCCAATCCGTCGTAATGGATGAATCCGGGCCCGAGTGCTTTCGGCCCAGTCCCTCGTTCGGCTCTTCCAGGCGGCGAATGCCCGTTCATGATCCTCCACACCCTTCGCCTCCGGTCGTTCCGCGCCCACGCGGAGAGCGAGTTCGACCTTGCCCCGTCGATCAACCTGCTCTACGGGCCCAACGGGGCGGGCAAGACGAATGTGCTCGAGGCCATCCACTACCTGTGCCTCACCAAGAGCTTTACGGCCTCGCGCGACCGGTACGCCGTGCGGAAGGGAGCGCCCTACTTTGAGGTGGAGGGGACCATCGAGAATGTGCGGGAGAAGCCCATGACCGTGCGGCTGGCGTACGTGCCGGGTGAGGGGAAGAGCCTCTTCGTCAACGGCGTGGAGCTCGACCGGCTGACCGACATCGTGGGGACGCTGCCGGTGGTCGTCTTTTCGCCGGAGGACTACGACCTGACGGCCGGCGGCCCCAGCGAGCGGCGCCGGTTCGTGAACAACATCCTCAGTCAGGCGCGGCCCGTCTACATGGACGACCTGATGAAATACCGCCGGGCCCGCCGCCAGCGCAATGAGGTACTGCGGAGCTACCGCAAGCGCTCCGCCCCGCCCCCCGCCGAGCTTCTGGAGCCGTGGACGGAAAAGCTCGTCACGCTGGGCAGCCGCATCGTGTACCGGCGCCAGCAATTTCTGCAGTCCTTCGCAGACGATCTTGCGGAGGCGTACCGGCGCATCGAAACCGTGGCCGAGCGTCCCACTATCGAGTACGAGACGATTGCCGACCTCGACCCCGGCGCCGCGACTGAAGACATGGCGGTCGCCTTCCGCGAGGCCCTCGATCGAAAAGAGCAGCAGGAGCGAGACCGCGGCACCACCCTCGTAGGTCCACAGCGCGACGAACTCGTCTTCCGCCTCGACGACCTGGAGGTGCGCCGCTACGGCTCGCAGGGGCAGCACCGCACCTTCGCCATGGCGCTCAAGCTCGCGCAGTATTTTTACCTGCAGGCCCGGAGCGACACCGAGCCCCTGCTGCTGCTCGACGACGCCTTCGGAAAGCTCGACGCGACCCGAACCGACGTTTTTCTCGATCTTCTTCGCTCCGACGCCGTGGGACAAAGCCTCGTCACGGCCACCCGGCGCGACCCCTTCGAGGAGACCATCGCGGCGGATTCCGGTGCCCATCGTGCCTTCCGGGTGCGTCGCGTGGAGGGAGCGGCCGAGGTGGCCCCGGAGCTGGAGGATGGGTCTCCCGACGAGGGGGACCCCAACGAGACTGCCCCGGAGGCGGCGGTGACCGATCCCGACAACCGTCGGGACCCGGCCGCCCCGCACGACTGAGTCGGGCGGCTCGCCCCTTTTCTCGCCAACGTGTTCATATCCTATTTTGTCACAATGAGAGCTCCCTCCTCACAGCGTCGCAATGCGTATCGACGAGCCGGTCTCTGGGGCCTGGTGCCCGTTGTCCTCCTTCTTCTCTCGGTGGTGGCCACTGGCTGCGTCTCGACGGGCGTAAATCCGGTGAGCGGCAACACTCGGGCCTACGGATACACGTGGGCGGAGGAAGTGAAGCTCGGCAAGAAGACAGACAAGCAGATCCAAAACCAGTACGGGGTGTACGAGGACGAGGAGCTCCAGCGCTACGTCGACAAGGTCGCGCAGAAGGTGCTGGCGGAGAGTCACATACGGCGGCCCAGCACGCCTCAGAAATTTCGGAAGACGGAGTTTCACTTCCGCGTGCTCGACAGTCCCGTCATCAACGCCTTTGCCCTTCCGGGGGGCTACGTGTACGTGACCCGCGGGCTCATGGCTCACCTGAACAATGAGGCCCAGCTGGCCGTGGTGCTGGGCCACGAGATCGGCCACGTCGAGGCCCGGCACGCGTCCCAGCAGGCCGCCCGGCAGCAAATCACGCAGGGGCTGCTCGTTGGGGGCGCCGTGCTCGGACAAGCCACTCTCGGCGGGAACGTGGGGGAGCGAGTCCTGAACATAGGAGGCACCGCTGCGAAACTCCTCTCGCTCAGCTACAGTCGCGACAACGAACGGGAGTCCGACAAGCTGGGGGTCGAGTACGCCGTGCAGGCGGGGTACGATGGGGCGGAAGGTGCTGCGTTTTTCGAATCGCTGGAGCGAGTGCGGGAGCAGGCCGGACAGTCCATCCCAACGTGGCAGTCCACCCACCCCGACCCAGGGGCTCGGAAGGAAACGATTCCCAAGCTTGCTCGGAAGTGGGACGCACGGGTGGAGCAGCCGGCGACAGCGACGAATCAGGAGGCCTACTACAGCTCCCTCGAAAACGTCATCCTCGGCAAAAATCCGCGCCAGGGATTTGCCGAGGGCGGGGTCTTCTACCATCCCGAACTGGCGTTCCGGTTTTCCATCCCCAGTCGCTGGGACGTGCAGAACCAGCCCCGCCAGGTGGCGCTGGTGCACCCCGATCAGTCGGCCTACGTGCTCTTTCAGTTCGCCGACGCCGAGACCCCAGCGGCCGCGGCGAGAACCTTTGCCGACCAGGATGGCCTGACGGTCCTTGACCGCCAGGGCACCTCGGTGAATGGGAACGACGCCCGTCGGGTCCTGGCCGAGGCACAAACACAGAAGGGACAGAGCGTCCGCGTACTGTCCTACTTCATCGCCTACGGCGAGAACATCTATCAATTTCAGGGGGTAACGGCCGCCGCCCAGTACGACACCTACCGGTCAGACTTTGAGCGGTCGATGACGAGTTTCACCCGGCTTACTGATCCGGACAAGCTGAACCGGCAGCCCGCGCGCCTCACGATTCGGTCGGCCGGCCGACGGAGGGACTTCCGCTCCTTCATCGACGCGAGGGCATTGCCCTCGGACATGACGGAGGAGGACCTCGCCATCATCAATCAGCTCGATCTGGGCCAGACCGTAGAAGCGAACCGTTCCTTGAAGCTTCCGAAGTGACCTCGCCGTAGAGGGCGAGAACTCGAAGACACGGAGGGGAGCGAAGCGTCTATTGCCGTCGGGCGCGATGAGGATCGTCCTCCTCCTCTTCCGTCGGCGGAATCACGCGGCCCTCCCCCCCGACGACCATCTGGCCGTCCCGATAAATGTACGTGCGCACCTTGACGTGTTTGTTCTCATCGATTTTCTCCGAGACCTTGATCTGTACGCGAACCTCTGAACCGACGGGCACTGGGCGAAGGAACCGGCACGAAATGCCGACGGCGATGCTCCCGTGGCCGGGAAAATCGCGGCCCAGAACCTTCGAAATGAGGCCCAACAGCAGGACGCCGTGAACGATGGGACGGCCAAACTGGGAGTGCTCCTCCGCGTACTCCTTGTCGACGTGGACGGGGTTGTCGTCTCCGGTAATTTCGGCGAACATCTTCACGTCCTCCGCCGTGACCACCCGCGTCCATTCGTGGGAGTCACCAATGTCGATCGATTCGTACGTGGCAGCCATGGGCAGCAAGTTGTTGCGGATGTAGAGGCTTAAAAATGGAGTAGAACTGATGCTGCCAGCAAAGTAGGAAGAAATGAGGGAAAAACCTACCGCTGGGCGAAATGGATTGGATTGAACACCTGTCTGGCATACTGTCTACGGCCACCCTGGAGGGCACTCGGTCCCTGCGTTCCCAGCGCACAACGGCGTTCTGCACTTGTGCTCCACGACCGTCGGTACTCGTTCGGCACCATTCTGGGGCGCTTCGCCCCCTTTGTCTCGGCTTCGCATCCATCCACCGAACAGGGTCCGCGGCGACAGCGAGGATCTGCGGAGCGATTTTCTCAATCTCTTGATCGCACATGGATGTGCGTGACCGGGGGCGGCGCGTTACTCTGGGAAGAGTGACGGCGACCTGGAGGGGGGCCGGACGCTCAGGAAATGCGCAGCGTTCCGGGGCAGCGGCGGAGAGGAGCTTTGTGGACCGAAGATTCGGAGTGAGGCCATTCTTTTCTACAGCGTTCGACGCACGAGTACTCTATGGATCGTCTTTTCAAGGCCCTGCGTCCCTTCATTCGTGGCGTCGTACGGCACGCCGCGTGGGTCGTTGCCACCGCCGTCCTGGTGTCCGGCATCGGGGGATACCTGGCGGCAAACCTGTCCCTCGACACCGACATTGCGAACCTCGTCCCCGACGACTATGAGAGCGTCCAGGCCCTCGAAACGCTGCAACGCACCGTGGGGGGGGAGAGCGACATGGCGGTGGCCATCGTCAGCCCCTCGTTCGAGGCCAACAAGCGATTTGCGGAGGACCTCATCCCGAAGGCGCTGTCCCTACAGCAGGCCACCGACACGAGCAAGACGTATCTGACGCGGGTCGACTACAAGCGGGAGGTCAAGTTTCTCAAAAACAACGCCCTGTATTTCGCGTCCAATCAGGAGCTTCGCCAGGTGGAGACCTTTCTCCAGGACAAGATTGAGGAGGCGAAGCAGGAGCGCAAGGAGGCCAATCCGTTCTACTTTGAGCTCGACGAAGAGGCCGACACGGCCGCGACGGAGGACACGGGCCCGCAACTGGAGGCGATCTACGATCGACTCATCGGCACGCGCTATCCAATTTCCGACGACAGCACCACGATGGTGCTGCGGTTTTACCCGTCGGAGTCGAACACCAACATTGGCTACATCGAAAACCTGCACACCGATCTCCGGGCGCTGGTCGACCGGATGGATCCGCAGTCCTACCATCCGAAGATGAAAGTTGTGCTCGGCGGCCGGCTCTACCGACGGCTCGTGGAGGTTCAAACCATCTGGAGCGACGTGGCCGGCTCGTTCGGGACCGGGGTCGGGGCCGTTCTTCTGGTGGTGATTCTGTACTTTCTGTACAAAGCCTATCGGGTCCGGGCCGGAAGCCGCTTCGACGGGACGATCCTTCTCCAGGAGCTTGGGCGGGCGCCCGTGATGGGCCTCGTCATCGGGGTGCCCTTATTGATGAGCCTGAGCTGGACCGGGGGGGTGGCCTATCTGCTCTTCGGAGAGCTGAATCTGATGACGTCGACGCTCGGGCTCGTCCTCTTCGGGCTGGGCATCGACTACGGGACCTTCTTCTACCCGCGCTACGCGGAGGAGCGGGCCGAGGGCCAGTCGATCCGTGAGGCCGTCGAGGTCACCTTTACCAACACCGGACAGGCCATTGCCGTGGGCGCCTTCACGACGGCCGGGGCGCTGTACGTGCTCACGGCGGCCGACTTCAAGGGCTTCAGCGAGTTCGGGGCCATTGCGGGGACGGGGGTGCTGTTTGCGCTCGTCGCCATGACCGTGGTGTTGCCGGCCCTGCTCGCTGTCCTTGAGCGGTCGAAGCTGCTCGACCTGCAGGCCACCGCCGGGATGGAGGCCGAGACGGGGAGGCGCTACCGACGGTATCCCGCGGCGCGCACCATCGTCGTGGGGGGACTTCTGGCTGTGGGGGCCGCCCTGCTCCTGGCTCCGCGGGTCGAGTTTCAGTACGACTTCGGCGCACTCGAGCCCGAGTACACAGAGTACGAGAAGAAAGCCCGTTACATCAACCGAGCCGACAAGGGCGGCAACAAGCGTCGCAATCCGGCCTACATCGTGGCCGACAGCCAGGAGGCGGTCCCCGAGATCGTCGAGGCGCTCCGCGAGAAAATGCGGGCCGACACGACCTCCCCCACCATCCTGGCGGTCGAGAGTTTGCAGGAGCGGTTCCCGCTGAGGGACTCCGGACAGGCGTCGAAGCTCGAACGGATTGCCGAGATTCGGGAGACGGCCACCCAGAACCGATATCTGAAGGACGAGACCTCCGACGCGCTCGAACGGCTGCGCCGGGCCGCACAGACCCGAACGCCCATCGCGCTCGAACAGGTGCCGAAGTCGCTCCGGAAACAGTTCACGACGAAGGAAGGGACGCTCGGCACGTTCGTCATCATCTATCCCTCCGTGGGCCTCTCCGATGGGCGGAAGTCGATCGCCTTTTCGCGAGACGTGGGCACCGTGACGACCGACAGCGGCGAGACCTACCACGCGGGCTCTACGTCGCTGGTGGCGGCGGACATGCTGCTGATCATGCAGCGGGAGGCGCCCTGGATGATTGGGGCTGCGTTCGTCATCGTCGCCCTGCTCATGCTGCTCAACTTTGGGTCGCTCCGGTGGGCGGCCCTGGCCCTCGTGCCGCTCGTGGTGGGCCTCCTGTGGATGCTGCTGGTGATGGAGGTCTTCGGGCTCATGGTGAACTTCTACAACATGGTCGTCTTTCCGGCCATCCTCGGGATTGGCAACGACGCGGGGGTGCACATGGTGCATCGATACCGGGAGGAAGGCCCCCGATCGCTCTGGACGGTGCTCCGCTCGACGGGGGAGCACGTCGCCATCGGGGTGGTGACGACGATGATCGGGTTCGGGGGGCTCCTCTTGAGCTTCCATCCGGGCCTCAACTCGATGGGAACGCTCGCGGTGCTGGGGCTGGGCACGACCCTGCTCGCGGCGATCTTCTTCCTTCCTGCCCTGCTGCAGTGGCTGGAGGACCGTGAGGGCACGCCCGCCGATTTGGAGGAGGGGACGATGGGTGAAGGTTGAAGGTTGGAAGGTTCGAAGGTTGGAAGGTTCGAAGGTTGGAAGGTTCGAAGGTTGGGTCGCACTTCAATGCTGTGAGTTGACTGAGGAAACGCTGCCTCGACGTGTGACG
>CAZRPQ010000099.1:0-7408 GCA_964601725.1 uncultured Salinivenus sp.
CCGTCCTGGGCCGTGACCCGATACTCGTACCGACCCGGGGTCCGGCGCGCGGCCGTATACTGCTGCTCCTGCGTCTCGTCCGCCAACTCGTCTTGCGGAACCGTGGCCACCGTCTCAAACTCTCCGCTTCGTCCCGTCTGCCGCTCAATTCGATAGAGAAAGTCCGGCGAGGTGCCTGCCGGTACGGTCCAGGTCAGATCAATCGTTGCCCGCCCCTGCTCGACTTGCGTCGTGTCGGACGTGACGCCCCGAACGTTGACCGTATCGCGAACCACCTCCGGGGACGTCCCCGTCGTTCCGTCCGCCCGGACCCACTGCAGGCGAAACGCAAACGCCCCGACCCCCACATCACCAACCGTGATCGTCCTCCCGCTCAGTTCGGAGGCCTCCACGCGCTTGACCGTCTGGAACGATTCGTCGAAGTACTTGCGATCGACCACATATTCCTGAATGTCAGCGTCCTCCTGTTCGGTCCAGGAAAGGGTCAGACTTCCGCTCTCCCCCTCGGTCTCTTGGACCTGAACGGCAAAGAGGTCTCGGAAGTATTGCTGACACCCCGGGCCCAGGGGCCACCCCATGTCCCGAAACTGGCCGCACATGAGGGGCCCCGGCTGGCGATTCGTTTCCGCCCGGTTGATGACCGGGGTCATGAGCGCGTTCTCTGTCTCGAAAGGATACGCTTGCTCGTCCAAGTGGGCGATGCTCGATCCATTCTGAAACGAGGAAGGGGCATAGATTTTGGGCAGGGGCGGCCCCTCTCCAAAAGCGGCCGTTGCCTCCGAGGCACTGCCCTCGAAGAAGAGGCTGCCATCCGTCAAGGCCTCTCCGAGTACGCTCGAGGGATTTGGAAAGGCCTCCTCATTCGTCAGCGTCAACAGTGAGCCGTCCGCCTGCTCCTCCACGACCTGTCGATCATAGATTCCCACGACACGGTTCCCCTCCAGCATGTCGGAAAAGTACTCTCCCTGGCCCTGGTTGAACGAAAACAGATCCAAGTAATTGAGCCCATGGCCAATTTCGTGGAGGGCCACCGAGGTAAAGTCAATCGTGCCAGCCGGCGCGTTCCCCTCCCCAAAGTGCCAGTCGTCTCGCTGGCTATTGACGTTGACGATGATGTCGGGCTGCTGCGGGTTGGGCGCCTCCCCGAGGAGCGCTCCCGTGAGGGCATCTCCCACAACGGCATCGGATTCACCGTTGCCCGTGGCGTCCACCCCGTAGAAGTTGTTTGGGCCGGCTGCCGCGAGTACGCCCGACCCCAACGGCTCGAAGGACGCCTGAACTTGAATAGGGACGGGAGAAGAAATGTGCGTTTCCCAGATCTCAGCGGCGCGGTCGAAGGCTGCTCGGGCCTCGGCCGTAAAGTTTCCTCCATAGTCGACCTCAATCGTCGCGGAGGCTTGCTTGCCTTGCTTCAACTCGGGCCGCTGACTCACGAAAGCATCCACCGCCCGCTTGCGAAGCCCACAGTCCTGGTACGCCTCCGCGCTCAGGGCCTTCTCGTGCGGAATGGGATCGCCGACAATCCGGGGGGCCTCCTGGGCGGACGTGCCCCGAACTTGAACCAAGAGGAGAATCGTACTGACGCAGAGCCCGACCAGCACAGATCGAAAACAAATCATGGCGTTGCGTACGCGAAGATCAGATAGCATGTGGCAGTCAAATCCAAGTTGCCTCTCACGAGTCAGAATTCGCCCCCCTCCGGTCCCCGTTACTCACTTCCAAACGTGTACCGTAGTCCGAGCGAGAAGGGAAAGGTCGTGACGGCGTTCTCCTTCGCCCCCGGCAGGCTCCCCGCGGCGCGGATTTCTGCGGTGAGCAAAAGATTGCCCACGAGCGGCGTCGTCGCCCCGAACCCGACATTGCCCCCGGCATCTGTGACCTCTACGTCCGTAAACTGCCCCTCGCGACCGCTCGAATCCGTCCCACTGACCTCATCAAACGTCGTGCGCACGGCCCCCAACCCCACTAAAAAATACGGATTGATGCGCCCCACGGACGTGAGCGTGATTTGGCCCTCGAACGAAACACCACGGAGCCGTCCGTCTGGCTGATTTGAGAAGTCGAACTCAAATTCTCCATCCATATTCGACTGCTGGGCCCGCAGGCGTGCTTCCAAATCAAAGTTGTCCGAAAGCGTCCACACGAGTCCGACAGCCCCGTACACGTGGGCCCCGGACTTGGTATCAATCGGCGTCTGCCCCTCTTGCTCACCCAGGGTTCCCGTCGTGGAGACGTTCGAGGAGGGAATCGCCCATCCCCCTCCGGCCTCGACGCGGATCCTTTGCGCCTGAGCCCCCTGCCCTCCGAGGGTGGGCACCATAAGGGCAATAGACAGAAGGCTCGTTACGATTTGACCGATGCGCATGAGGACACTGGAGTGGCTACGTGGAATGGAAAAATTCCAAGCGTCGCGGGTCCCAACGCAGAGCCCTTCCGCTCGTTCTCTGGGCGGAATGCCGGAGGACGGCGGCGGGACCGTCCAATTCTTCTAGACTGCACCCTGCGATTGCCCTGAATTGAACTGGGCCAGGTGGCTTTTCCCCTCACGGATTCCTTTTTTGGCAGTGAGTCTTTCGAGCCAGCGTCTTTCCGCATTCTCAACCCTGCAACTGAATCCGTTTCGGTTATGCCCAACACACCCATCGAATTTGGCACGGACGGCTGGCGCGCCGTCATTGCCGACGATTACACTTTCGTGAACCTTGAACGTGTCACCCAGGCCACCGCGGACTGGCTCCACGACGACTACGGCGAGACCCCGTCAGTTGTCCTCGGCCATGACGCCCGCTTCCTGGGGCCGCAGTTTGCCGAACGGGCCGCACGCGTGCTCGCAGACGCTGGGGTCGAGGTCACCATTGCCGACTCGATGGTCTCCACCCCGGCCATCAGCTGGGCCACCCAGGCCGCCGACTACGACGCCGGCGTGGTGATCACGGCCAGCCACAATCCGCCCGAGTACAACGGCTACAAGATTAAGGCCCACTTCGGGGGCCCGGCGCCTCCGGACATGATTGCGAAGGTTGAAGAGGCCGTCCCGGACGGCCCGCGCGACGCGACGCTCTCATCGTTCGACGACCTGGCGTCGGACGGGGCAATTGAACCCGACGACGTTCGTACCGGCTACCTCGATGCCCTCCGCGACGCCCTCAATGTCGACGCCATTCAAGATTCCGGACTCACCGTTGCGCACGACGCCATGTACGGGGCCGGCCAGGGACTCGTGCAGGCGCTGCTCGGGGACGATCAGGTGGTGGCGGTCCGGCACGAGCGGAACCCGAGCTTCCACGGCGTGGCCCCGGAGCCCATCGCGGACCGGCTGGGCGAGCTCTCCGACACCGTGGCGAACGGCGACGCGGCGGTCGGCCTTGCCAACGACGGCGACGCCGACCGCATTGGGATGGTGGACGAGAACGGCGACTTCGTGAGCTCCCACCGCATCCTCGCCCTGCTTACGAAGTATCTCTACGAGGAGCGTGGGCTCACAGGATCGGTCGTGAAGACGTTTTCGACCACCCACATGCTCGACAAGATGGGCGAGCGGTACGACCTGCCCGTGGAGACGACCCCGATTGGATTCAAGCACATCGCCTCGACGATGGCGGACGGCAATGTGCTGGTGGGCGGTGAGGAGTCCGGCGGCATTGCGGCCTCGGGCCACATTCCGGAGCGCGACGGCATCTACATCGGCCTCCTCATCGTGGAGATGATGGTGGAGCGCGGCCTGTCGCTGTCGGCGCTCGTGGACGAGCTGCTCGAAGAGTTCGGCCCGCACTACAACTACCGCGACGACATCCACATCCGCGAGGACCAGAAGGCGAGCGTCCTCAACCGGCTGGACGATGAGGGCGGGCTCGACGAGGTGAACGGCCACCCCGTGCAGCGTGTGGAGACGCTCGACGGCTTTAAGCACGTCACCGATAGCGGGTGGCTCCTCATCCGCCCGTCGGGCACCGAGCCGGTGCTGCGCGTCTACGCGGAGGCGGAGTCCACCGACGCCGCCGCGGCGCTGGTGAAAGACGCGTCCGACCAACTCGGGCTTAGCGACTGAGGGCTTGCCAATCCCGCAGCGAGCTGCTCCGCGTCGGGATGTGTTGCGTATTTCGTATTGCGTATTTCCACTGTTCTCACGGAATACGCACTACGCAATACGCACTACACTACGCCACGGCCTGAGCACCCTCTTCCGCCCGCCGCTCGTCCGCAACGACCTCCCCGCCCCGGAGACGCAGGATCCGCTCCGTGCGGGACGCGAGCTCTTGATCGTGGGTCACCAGCACGAGCGTCGTTCCGGCCGTCTGGTTGAGGTCGAAGAGAAGATCCTCGATCCGGCCCGCCGTCTCGGCGTCGAGGTTGCCGGTCGGCTCGTCTGCGAAGAGGACGCGGGGCTTGTTGATGAACGCCCGCGCCATGGCCACGCGCTGCTGCTCGCCGCCGGAGAGCTGAGACGGGTAGTGGTCGAGCCGGTCGCCGAGGCCCACCTGGCCGAGCAGCTCCGACGCCCGGGTCCGCGGATCGGCAGAGCCGCGGAGCTCGGCCGGAACCATCACGTTCTCCAGGGCCGTCAGCGTCGGGAGCAGGCGGAACGTCTGGAAGACAAACCCGACGTTGCGGTTGCGCACCTCGGCGCGCTCATCCTCGTTGAGCGGACTGAGATCCATGCCACATAGTTCGACGTGACCGCTCGTCGGCTCGTCGAGCCCGGCGCAGAGACCGAGCAGGGTCGTCTTGCCGCTCCCCGACGGCCCCACGATGGCGCACGTGTCCCCCTCGTCCACCGCAAAGCTCACGTCGTCAATGACCGTGAGGGTGCGCCCACCACTGGAGAAGGTCTTCGTGAGGGCTTCGACGCGGAGAACAGTGGATTCGCTCATGAGCGGTAGCAATGCATCGATGGGAATAAACAGGATCAGAGGCCGCCCGGAAACCCTCACACTTCGGGGTCGGTTCAGGCCTTCCTCAAAGCACGAGTCCCCCCGTAGATGAAGTGGGGCCCTTTCACCCGGGCCGACTCGATTATACACGAATCGAGCCTGGGGAAAGGGCGGAAAGCGCATCTGTGAAGTGTCCATCGTCCGCGATCTCCTCTTCTCGAGGAGGCCGAGATCTGCACTTCCACTCCCCCTTTCTCCCACTCCCCCTTTCTCTCTATGCCGATCGCCCGCGTATACCTGTTGTTGTTCGTTGGGGTCCTGGGACTGGCCGGCTGTGGCCAAGATCGTTCCAATTCTTCGTCCGCTTCTCCGTCCGACGAGACCGCAACTGTCCCCGCAACGACCGACTCCGCTGCGACCCCCGCCGGCACCGCAGGCGCAGATTTCCGGGTCCTCGTCCTTGGCAACAGCATCGCCGCCGGGGCCGGCGTATCGCCCCAGGAGGCGTTTCCCGCGCTCCTCCAGGACAGGGTCGACTCCCTCGGGTGGAATGTGCGGGTGCAGAACGCGGGCGTCAGCGGCGCAACCACGGCCGGCGGCCGCCAGCGCATCGGCTGGCTGCTGCAGGACTCGGTGGACGTGCTGGTGCTGGAACTCGGGGGCAACGACGGGCTCCGCGGCATCGATCCCGGCGTGACCCGAAAGAACCTGCGCGGCATCATCGACACCACCCTCACCACGTATCCGGGGGCGCGAGTTCTGCTCGCCGGCATGCAGATCCCCCCGAATCTCGGCCCCGAGTACGTCCAGCAGTTTCGCCAGGTCTACCCCACCGTCGCCGAGGCGTACGAGCGTGTCGCCCTGATTCCGTTCATCCTTAACGACATTGCCGGCTCCGACTCCCTGATGCAGGAGGACGGCATTCACCCCACTGCCGCGGGCCATCGACTCGTCGCACAGCGCGTGTGGGACAACCTCCGCCCTCTCCTGGAGCAAATGCGCACCCGTGAGCCGACATAGCGTTGTCCGTCGGAACGTTCAACGTTAAACGTTCCAACCTTCAACGCCTATGCTTCCTCCATCTCCTTCACCGCGTCGGTGATCGCGGCCACCGCCTCCTTCGCGTCGCTGAAGAGCATCTTCGTATTTTCTGCGTAGAAGAGTTCGTTCGGCACGCCGGAGTAGCCCGGGCTGAGGCTGCGCTTGATCATCACGACGGTGTTTGCCTCGTCGACGTTCAGGATGGGCATGCCGTAGATGGGACTCCCCTCGTCCTCCCGGGCCGCCGGGTTGACCACGTCGTTGGCCCCCACCACAATCGCCAGGTCGGTCGTCGAAAACTCGGGATTGATCTCCTCCAGCTCGTGGAGCTTCTCGTAGGAGACGTCCGCCTCGGCCAACAGCACGTTCATGTGCCCCGGCATCCGCCCCGCCACCGGATGGATCGCGTATTTGACCTCCACGCCCTGCTCCTCGAGCCGATCGGCCAACTCCCGCACCTCGTGCTGGGCCTGCGCCACCGCCAGCCCGTAGCCCGGCGCAATGACCACCTTCTCGGCGTAGCGGGCCAAAATCGCCGTGTCCTCCGGCGATGTCTCGCTGACGGTCTTCCCCTCCGGCACGTCCAGCCCCGCCGCGGGTCCATCGCCCCCGCCAAAGCCCCCGAGCATGACGCTGGCCAGCGACCGGTTCATCGCCTCGCACATGAGCACCGTCAGGATCATGCCCGCCGCCCCCACCAGCGTGCCGCTCACAATGAGCGCGGTGTTGTCCAGCACAAACCCCGCCGCCGCGGCCGCAAGGCCGGAATACGAGTTCAAAAGCGACACGACCACCGGCATGTCGGCCCCGCCGATGGGAATGACGAGCAGGATGCCGAGCAGAACGGCCGCGGCGCCAAGCCCGACGGCCGCCAGAATCATGGGCCGGGCGAGCGTGGGGAAGCCCTCCGCGTAGGCCACCATCACCCCGAACGCCACGCCCGCCCCCACCAGCAAAAGCCCCGTCAGTACCCGCAGGCCGGGAAACGAGATGGGATTGCCCGTAATCCAGCCGCTGAGCTTCCCGTTGGCCACGACGCTTCCCGAGAAGGTGACCGTGCCAATCAGAATCGAGAGCGCGATGGTAACGGCCGTGACAATTCCGAACCCGTAGACCTCGCCACTCACGTACTGGGAGAGCTCGGCCCCGGCCACCAGCGCGGACGCCAATCCCCCAAAGCCATTGAACACGGCCACCAGCTCCGGCATCGCCGTCATCTCGACGGTGCGGGCCAGCACCACGCCTATGAGCCCCCCCAGCGCCAGCCCCCCCACGATCAGGGGCCACGACAGAATCTCCCGCAGAAACAGGGTGGCCACCACCGCCACGAGCATGCCGAGGGACGCGAGCCCGTTGCCCGAGCGGGCCGTCACGGGCGACTGCATGCGCTTGAGCCCGAAGATAAAAAGCGCCGCCGAGAGCAGGTACGCGAGGTTGAGAATCGCGGTCTTCATGAGGGGGGTGGGGCGTTGAGGGTTGGGGCGTTGAGGGTTGGG
>CAZRPQ010000100.1:0-7337 GCA_964601725.1 uncultured Salinivenus sp.
CTCGGAAGCATCGGCTGGGATGTCTCTGCCGTGAGCATCGGCACCTGGGCCCTCGGGGGTAGCTGGGGCGACGTGGACGACAGCGAGTCCCTCCGGGCGCTGGAGCGGGCCGTGGACCTCGGCGTCAATTTCTTCGACACGGCCGACGTCTATGGGGACGGACACAGCGAACGCCTGCTGGCCCGGCTCTACCGGGAGCACGACGACGTGCGCGTGGCCACCAAGGCGGGCCGCCGCCTCGACCCGCACACGGCCGACGGCTACAATCGGGAGTCCCTCACGGCCTTCGTCGACCGTAGCCGCGAGAACCTGGATCGCGATACGCTGGACCTGCTCCAGCTCCACTGTCCGCCGACGGAGGTGTACTACCGGCCCGAGGTGTTCGAGGCCCTTGAGGCGTTGAAGGCGGAGGGCGAGATCGAGCACGCTGGGGTCAGCGTCGAGAAGGTGGAGCAGGCGCTCAAAGCCATTAAGTACCCGGTCGTGGAGACTGTCCAGATCATCTTCAACATGTTTCGGCAGCGCCCGGCGGACCTGTTTTTCGAGGAGGCGAAGAAGCGCGACGTGGGGGTCATCGTGCGAGTACCGCTGGCCTCGGGCCTGCTCACGGGCAAGTACACTGCCGACGCCACCTTTCCCGAGAACGACCACCGCAACTTCAACCGGCACGGCGAGGCCTTCGACAAAGGCGAGACGTTTGCCGGCGTCGACCTGGAGACAGGCGTCGAGGCCGTTCGGGAGCTCGAAGAGATCTGCCCGGAGGGCATGACGATGGCGCAGTTTGCCCTCCGCTGGGTCTTAATGTTCGACGCGGTGAGCTGCGTGATTCCGGGCGCAAAGCGGCCCGAGCAGGTGGAAGAAAACGTCGCCGCGGCCGACCTGCCGCCCCTCTCCGACGAGACGATGGCGGCGGTCCAGGACGTCTATGACCGCTACATTCGCGAGCAGGTCCACCACCGCTGGTGATGAGAGGTAGAGGGGGAGTGGAGGGCTCTCTGAATTCTCAACTCCGGCGCTCTCGCACGCTCCATCCCCCAGGTTTCCGCGTCCTCCTTTTCCAGCATCCACGCGAACATGCTCCTCCTCGGCTACGACATCGGCAGCTCGGCGATCAAGGCGGCACTCCTCGACGCCGAGACGGGCGCGGTGCAGGCCTCGGTCCGGGCGCCGTCCGATGAGGAGATGACCATGGAGGCGCCCCGGCCCGGCTGGGCCGAGCAGGCGCCGGAGCGCTGGTGGGAGCGGGTGCAGGACGCCACGGCCGCGCTCCGGAAGGAAACGGAGTTCGATCCGGGGGCGGTGCAGGGGATTGGGCTTTCGTACCAGATGCACGGGCTCGTCCTGGTCGACAAGCACCACGAGGTGCTGCGCCCGGCCATCATCTGGGCCGACAGCCGGGCGGTGGACGTGGGTCGGGAGGCGTTCGAGGCGCTCGGGGAGGAATGGTGCCTGGGCCACCTCCTCAACAGTCCCGGCAACTTTACAGCGTCGAAGCTGGCTTGGGTCAAGCACAATGAGCCGGCGGTCTACGAACGCGCCCGCTGTGCACTGCTTCCGGGCGACTACGTGGCCCTCCGCATGACGGGCACGCTTTGCACCACGCCCTCGGGGCTGTCGGAGGGCACCCTCTGGGACGTACAGCGGCAGGGCCTCGCCATGGATCTCCTCGACTACTTCGACCTCTCGCCCGACCTCTGGCCGGAGTTGGTTCCGACCTTCTCCGAACAGGGCACCCTCACCGGCAGGGCGGCCGACGCGCTGGGCCTGCACCCCGGCATTCCCGTCACCTACCGGGCGGGCGACCAGCCCAACAATGCCTTCTCGCTGAACGTCCTCGATCCCGGCGAGGTAGCAGCCACCGCCGGCACGTCCGGCGTCATCTACGGCGTCGGCGACACGCCGGACTACGACTCGCAGTCCCGCGTCAACACGTTTTTGCACGTCAACCATGAGCCCGAGACGCAACCCCGCTACGGCACGCTGATGTGCGTGAACGGGACCGGCATCCTGAACCGGTGGCTCCACGACGCGCTCGGGGGACCGGAGGGGCTCTCGTACGAACAGATGGACGAGGAGGCCGCCAAGGCGCCGGTGGGGGCTGAGGGCCTCACGGTCCTTCCCTACGGCAACGGCGCGGAGCGCACGCTCGGCAACCGCGACCTCGGCGCGTCGGTCCACGGCCTCAACTTCAACGTGCACGACCACGCCCACCTGCTGCGGGCCGCACAGGAGGGCATCGTCTTCGCCCTTCGCTACGGGCTCGACATCATGGAGGACATGGGGCTCTCGGCCGACACCATTCGGGCCGCCCATGGCAACATGTTTCTCAGTCCGGTCTTTCGGGAGACCTTTGCGACGGTGACGGACACCGCCGTCGAGCTCGTCCGCACCGGCGGGGCGGAAGGGGCCGCTCGTGGGGCCGGTCTCGGGGCAGACGTTTACGACACGGCCGACGACGCTTTCGCGGGCCTGGAATCCGTGATGATCGTAGAGCCGAACGCGGACCGGGCCGCTGCCTACGCCGACGCATACGACCGCTGGCATCGCATTCTCACACACCAACTCGACGCCGATTATGTCTGATTCTTCGCTTCACAGCCTGTGCCGCTGGACCTTTCACGAGGGCGTGGGCCGGTTCGTCCCTAGCGGCGTCCGCCCCGACTGGGGACCCGACCAGTTCGACACCGTTGACTTCGTACACCTCGTGCAGGAGGAGGTCGCCCCGCGCCTGCCCGACGACGTCGAGCTCGGGGTGGAGCTGCACTACGACAACGAGTACAACGAGAACAACGCCGCCGACATTGCCGAGGCGCTGGAGGAGACGGATCTCAGTCTCGCAATGGTGACGCCGGGGGCCCACCTGCACTTCGCCTACGGCGGCATCACCTCCCTCGACCCCGACGAGCGGGCGGAGGCGGAAGCCTTCTCCGAGCGCAGCGTCGAGCTCGCCTACGGCCCCCTCCGCTCCGGCTGGAGCGACGACCCCCGAAAGCGGCCGTCGCTCGTCATCTGGAACGGCTCGTTCGGCTACGACCTCGCGACGCCCGAGCTGCGGCGCATGTATCAGAACCTGAAGGAGAGCCTGGCGAAGCTTTGCCAGTTCGAGGCCGAGCAGGGCGGCGAGCTCTACATCACCCTCGAACCGAAGCCCAACGAGGGCCACCCGGCCATGCTCATCCCCACCGTGGCCAGCGCCATTGTGATGTGGTACCGCATCGCCGACGAGTACGACGTGTCCCTCGACCGCAAGGGGGTAAACAAGGAGATTGGCCACTCCGAGATGGTGGGCCTCGACCACGTGCACGACACGATCGAGGAACTCGACAACGACATGATGCACCACACCCACCTCAACAGCCAGGGCTACAACGACGGTATCAGCCTCGGCGGGCCCGGCCGGTTCGACGTGGATCGACCTGTCCGCATCAACGGCATGAACGTGGCCATCGCCGGGCTCATGCAGGACGCCGGGTACGACCGCTGGAAAGGACACGACGTGCAGGCCCGCCCCTACGACGATACCGACCAGGCGCTCGACCGCGTGGTGCGCTCCATTCTCAGCTGGGAAGCCTGCGCGCATGCCGCCACCGAACTGGACGTGGATCAGCTGCAGACCTACCTCGTGAACCGCGACACGGCGAAGGCCGAAGACCTGATGCGCGGCGCTGTGGTGGAGGCGCAGAACTGGTTCGACGACCACTTCACACCGGTGGCGTAGCGTGCCCGAATCCACTCGCCGACGAGTCTACTCACAGGCTGCCTCCCGTGTCTCCCTCGTTTCGGATCATCGTTCCGCTCCTCTGCCTCATCGGGGGTGCCGTGCTGGCCGGCTGTGCGTCCGAGCCCGATCGCAGCTGGACGGAGGCGGACGGGTACCGGTGGCGGGCCGTCGAGCCGGGGGGCTTCCTCGAGCAGACCGGCTTCGAGCAGCTCGACTCGTCGCAAACCGGAGTTTCGTTTGAGAATACGCTGACCCGGGCGTCGATCGAGCGCAATCGTCACTACACGAACGGGTCCGGCGTAGCGGTGGGGGACGTGAACGGCGACGGCTGGCCCGATCTCTATTTTGGGCAGCTCGACGGGCCGAACCGGCTCTATCTGAACGAGGGCACCGGTGGGATTTCGTTCCGCGAGGTCCCCGGCGTCGGGGGAGCCGCCCACGAGGACCACTATACGACTGGCGTCGCGTTTGCCGACGTGGACGGGGATGGCGACCTGGATCTGCTGGTGGGGACCATGGGCAATGAGATCGCCCTCTACCGAAACGACGGCTCGGGCCACTTTAAGCGAGACGGGAGCAGTGGGTTGGGGACGGCGAACGGGGCAACGACCCTCACGCTTGCCGACGTGGAGGGGGACGGCGACCTGGATCTCTACGTCACGAATTACAAGGAGAAGTCCGTCGACGACCTGTTTTCCAAACGGGAGCGGTCGTTCGAGAACACGGTAGAGGAGACCGGGTCCGGCGCCGAATCGTCCTATACGCTCCGACCTCCGTTCGACACCCACTACGAGATCTTATATTCCGGCCAGTCGCCGGAGCGGCGCGAGACGGGCGCGAAAGATGCGCTCTACCTGAACGACGGAGACGGAACGTTTGTGCAGGTCGAAGAGACGGCCGAGCGGTTTCGCACGCACGAGGGAGAGCCGATGGGGCTAAAGCGGGACTGGGGCCTGACTGCCAAATTCCAGGACCTCAACGACGACGGCTGGCCGGACCTGTACGTCTGCAACGACTTCTGGACGCCGGATCGCGTCTGGATGAATCGGGGAGACGGCACCTTCCGGGCGGCAGGCCCCCACGTGATCCGAAATTTCAGTTTCTCGTCGATGGCTGTCGACTATTCGGACATCGACGCGGACGGCACGCTCGATTTCTTCGTCACCGAAATGCTGGGATCAACGTACGAAAATCGGGCGCGCCAGCAGGTCTCGTTCGACCCGATCGAGACCGAGAATCTGCAGTACATGCGCAACTCGATGTATCTGGGGCGCCCAGACCAGACCTTCGCGGAAGTCACGTACTTCAGCGACACGGAGGCGACCGGATGGTCCTGGGCCACCCGCTTCCTGGACGTGAATCTCGACGGGTACGAGGATCTGCTCGTGAATACCGGGCACACCCATGACGTGCTGGACATGGATACCCAGCAGGGGATCGCCCAGAAGGTCCAGAATGACGCTGAAATGGAGGGGCTGCCGCTTTTTCAGTTTCCGGAGCTCCCCCTCGCCAATCAAGCCCTGAAGAATGAGGGGGACAGCACCTTTACGGAGGTGAGCCGGGACTGGGGCTTTTCGGGGTCCGACATTTCGCACGGGTTGGCCACGGGCGACTTCGACCGGGACGGAGATCTGGACCTCGTCCGCACCCGGCTCAAGGCCCCAGCGGCCCTGTATCGCAACGAAGCCACCCGGGCTCGCATCGGGGTGCGGCTGCGGGGGGAGGCGCCCAACACGCGCGGCATCGGGGCCGAGCTTCGGCTCACCGGCGGCCCGGTGCCGCAGCGCCGGCAGATGGAGGCCGGGGGCGATTACCTATCCAGCTCCGAGCCGATGGTCGTCTTTGCCGCGACGCCCGACGCCGCCCATCAGCTCACCGTCACGTGGTCCAACGGCACGACGACCACCGTCGACAGCGTAGGCGCCAATCGGATCTACGAGATTCAGCAGCCCCCGGAGGCGGACACTGGGCGTTCTCAGACAATGGAAGGGTCCCGTGTTGACACGAGCCATGCGCCCATTTTCGACGACGTGTCCGACCGTATCGATCACGAGCACACTGAGTCCTCCTACCGTGACTTTCGCTACCAGAAGCTTCTGCCCTTGAAGATGAGCCGATTGGGGCCCGGGGTTTCCTGGTTCGACGTGGACGGGACGGGCGGCGACGATCTGTTCGTGGGCAGTGGGCGAGGAGGCACGCTCGGGATGTTGACGAACGAGGGGGACGGCCGGTTTCAGCAACAGATCGGGGGCCGGCTGTCCGAGCCAGCTTCAGGCGATCAGACCACCCTCCTCGGCTGGCACGCCAACGATGCCTTCCACCTCGTCGTGGGGCTGTCGAACTACGAGCGCGCCCGGTCGAGGCCGGCGTCGGGCCTGCACTACCGGATTCAGGAGGACGACACGACCCTCGTGCAGCGCTTTGAAAGCACCCTGTCGACGACCGGTCCCCTGGCTGCCGGCGACTACACGGGCGACGGTCGACTTGATCTGTTCGTCGGCGGGCGCGTGAAGCCGGGGCAGTACCCGAAAGGGGCGCGCTCCCGGCTCTACGTCAATGAGGACGGCACCTTTCAGATTGACCGCGAAAATCCGGACATGGGCCTCGTGACCGGCGCCGTGTTCGTCGACTATGATCGGGACGGCGACCTGGACCTGCTCGCCAGCCGGGCGTGGGACTCCTTGCTTCTTCTGGAGAATGAGGACGGCCGCTTCCGAAACGTGAGTGCGGAGGTGGGGCTGGCCGAGCACGAGGGCTGGTGGAATGGCATCGCCACCGGGGACTTCAACAACGACGGCCGCCCGGACCTGATTGCGACCAATTGGGGGACAAACAGCCGCTATCAGTTGGACGGGGACCGTCCCCTCAAGATGTTCTACGACGACGTTGACGGCGACCGAAGTCCGGAGATTATCGAGGCCTATTACGAGCCGGAGATCGAAGGATACGCGCCGTACCGGCCGTTTTTTGAGTTCAAGGACGCCATTCCGTCGCTCCAGCAGCGCGTGGGCTCGTACGCCGAGTATGCCACTGCGACCGTGTCGGACCTCACCGGTCGGCCGGCCGAGGCCCTTTCCTCAAAACGCATCACCACCCTGCAGCACACCCTCTTCCTCAATACGAAAGACGGGTTTGTCTCGCGCCCGCTTCCCCCGACGGCCCAGTTCGCCCCGGCCTTCTCGGCAAATGTCGCCGATTTCGACAACGACGGCAACGAGGATCTCTTTCTCAGCCAAAACTTGTTTGCCCTACCCCGGCTCGTCCCTCGACAGGATGCCGGGCGGGGGCTGTGGCTCCGGGGGGACGGCGCCGGGCACTTCACGCCCGTTAGCGGATCGCAGTCCGGCGTCAAGGTGTACGGCGAGCAGCGGGGCGCGGCCCTGAGCGATTTCAACCGGGACGGCCGCGTCGATCTGGCCGTCGCACAAAACGACGGCCCCACGAAGCTCTTTCGGAACCAGGCCAAGGAGCGGGGTCTGCGCGTCGTCCTGCGGGGGCCGCCCGCCAATCAGGATGCATTCGGCGCCAGCCTGCGGCTCGCGTATGCCGACGGAAGCAAGGGGCCGCGTCGGAGCGTGCAGGCGGGATCGGGCTACTGGTCGCAGAACAGCGCGGT
>CAZRPQ010000101.1:0-7274 GCA_964601725.1 uncultured Salinivenus sp.
CCCCGCGAGCGCGCCGCCTGTACCCTGGTCCCCGAAACCACCTATCGCTCCCACGGTCCGGCCTCGCCGGTGCGGGTCTGCGTGATTGACCTGGGCACCAATTCGTTTCACGCCATCATCGTGGACGCCCATCCGAATGGCAGCTACCAGGTGGTCGATCGGCTGAAGGAGATGGTGCGGCTCGGGCGGCACGGGCTGGACGCCAATCGCCTCCCGGACGATGCCATGGAACGGGGCTTGAAGGCCCTGAAGCGGATCAAGCTGTTGGCCGAGGGGTGGGACACGCGAGAGTATCTGTCGTTTGCCACCAGTGCCATCCGCGAGGCCGTCAATGGCGGGGCGTTCATTCGGCAAGCCCGAGAAGAGCTGGGGCTTCGCATCCGGCCCATCAGCGGAAATCGGGAGGCGAACCTCATTTTCCAAGGGGTGAGTCGGACCGAGGACTTTTCCGAGCCCTCTCTGCTGATCGACATTGGCGGCGGCTCCGTCGAGTGCATCGTCGTGGACGACGACACCGACGTCTTTGACACGAGCCTGAAGCTGGGGGCGGCCCGCATGACCGAGCGGTTCGTGACGACGGATCCGATGTCGGAGGACGAGCAGGCCCACCTGCGAGCTCATTTTAAGGCGGAGTTGGAAGCGGTTCTGTCGACCTGTCGGGAGCACGGGGTCACCACGCTCGTCGGATCGTCAGGCACCATGAAGAGCCTCGCTCGCGTGACCCGAGATCAGTTTGGAGACGAGAATCGCTCCCCTTTTCAGCAGACCTTCCCCGTCGATCAAGTGCGCTCGGCTCTTCGGTGGGTCATGCGGGCAGCGGCGTCGGAGCGGGAGGCCCACCCGGCCATCGAGCCGAAGCGGGTCGACCAGATTGGGGCCGGGGCCGTTCTGCTCGACACGCTCTGTGCGGGGCTCCCGTCCGTTCGGGACGTGAAAGTGTCCCCCAATGCCCTGCGAGAAGGGATGGTGGTGCACTTCATCGATAAAAACTACGCTCGTCTCCAGAAAATGGCGTCGTTCCGGGACCCGCGGCGGCGCAGCGTCCACGAAATTGCATACCGCTACAAGTGGGAAGAGAACCACGCGCAGCACGTGGCCGCCACGGCAACCTTTCTCTTTGATCTGTGCCGGCCTCTGTACGAAGGGCCGGCGGCCGACGCGGAGCTCATTGAATACGCCGCGCTCCTGCACGACGTGGGGTATCTCGTGACCCACGACGAGCATCACGAGCATTCCCGCTACCTCATCGAGCACGCCGAACTCCAGGGATTCCGATCCGAGGAGGTGTCGATGATGGCCCTGGTCGCCCGCTACCACCGCGGTCCCTTCCCGCGTTCCTCCGACGCGTATTTCGAAGACCTGTCTCCGGGCCGGCAATACCGCGTGCAGCAGCTCGCCGGTCTGCTTCGCGTAGCGGAGGGGCTGGATCGGAGCCACTTCCAAAACGTGGTGGCCCTCCGGGCGCGCCTGACTGAGAATACCTTGCACCTTCTGCTGGCCACGAAAGGGGATCCTCAGCTGGAAGTGTGGTCTGCCCAGGAGCAGGCCGCCCTCTTCGAATCGGCTTTCGACCGAGCCCTGCACGTGGAGCCGACCGAGATTCCCACCCGGACAAATGGGGAGGCCGTTTCGGGCGGCATTCCGGCCGCGCGCATCGGGTAACTCCCAACGCGTGGACCCCACCGCCACGGCTGCGCCCCGGGTTTTCAATTCATGCATGATTAACCGCCCCGTATCTTGCCCCTACGTCGGTGGCGCTTTACTTTGCCACCGGCATCCGATGCCCGATCGCTCCTTCCATCTGGGGCTCGAATCCCTCGATCTTCGACGCGCCAGACGATTTTTCCGCTCACTCGCTTGGGTCCATGGCCGCACCTTCCATGTTCTTTTTGCTGGCCACGGTGGCGGTGGCCGCCGCTCTGGGCATGCTCATTGCCCGGAACCCGGTCGCAAGCGCCCTCTGGCTGGTGCTCAACCTGTTCTGCATCGCCGGGCTGTACCTCACCCTGAACGCGTCGTTTATTGGCGTCATTCAGATTCTCGTCTACGCGGGGGCGATCATGGTGCTGTTCTTGTTCGTGATCATGCTCCTGAACCTCTCGGCACTCCCCGAGCTCGAGAAGCTCAATTGGACCCGGATTGGAGGATTTGCCGTCGGCCTCGTGCTTTTGAGCCAGCTGTTGTACGTGGTGGCTCTGGGGCTTGACCTCGGGGTCGAGCCTGCCAGCGCGGAAACGGCGGCCGGCGTGGGAAGTGCTGCAGCCCTCGGGGAAATCCTGTTCACCCGGTACGCGCTACACCTTGAGGTGGCCGGCATCCTCTTGCTCGCCGCGACAGTCGGGGCGGTCATGCTCGCCCAACGTCGCTTTGAGTAGTTTTTGGTGGTTGTTTGTTGTTGGTTGTTGTCTGATTGTTGATGGTGTGGGCTTTTTCAACTGGTGACCTTCGAATGAAGACATAGATAACAATCAACCACAAACTATCCACAACAAACCACTGACAACCGACAACCAACAACCGACAACCAACCAGAAAAAATGGAAGTTGCCCTGAACTGGTATCTCGCCCTCAGCGCCGTGCTCTTCACCATCGGCACACTCGGCGTCCTGTTTCGGCGCAACGCCATCGTGGTGCTGATGTCCGTAGAGCTGATGCTGAACGCGGTGAACCTCACGCTGGTGGCCTTTAGCCAGTCCATGGGCGACCCGAGCGGTCAGATGCTCGTCTTCTTCTCGATTGCGGTGGCGGCCGCTGAGGCGGCAGTCGGACTCGCAATTGTCATCGCCATCTTCCGGAGCAAGGTCACCGTGGATATTACCGAGATCAATCTCTTCAAGCACTAGCCGCCGCCGTTTTCGCGTCTCGGCGTTGCTCCTGTCTTCGATATTGGATTTCCTGCCGCGCTGATGTCTTCTGCCACGTTGCTTCGTCTCGTTCTTCTCCTGCCCCTCGCCGGGGCAGTGTTTAACGGCGTGGCCCCTCTTTTCCTCGATGATCTTCGCACGCGAGAATCCCTGCTGGGCACGATCGGCACGGCCGTCGTGGCCCTCCCCTTCGTGATCGCGTGCTACCTGTTCGTGACCTTCGGCGGGGAGCCCGTCGTTGCGGACTACTTTACCTGGATGGCGGCGGGGAATCTTGAGGTGGCGTTCGCCTACCGCATCGATGAGCTGTCCCTGATTATGACGCTCGTCGTGACGGGGGTGGGCGGCGTCATTCACTTCTACTCAATCGGGTACATGCACGGGGATTCCGGGTACTGGCGGTTTTTCAGCTACCTGAATCTCTTCATCTTCGCCATGCTGAACCTCGTGCTGGCGAACAACCTCCCCGTGCTGTTTCTGGGGTGGGAGGGGGTCGGCCTCTGCTCGTACCTGCTTATCGGGTTCTGGTACACGGACCTCAGCAACAGCACCGCCGCCAACAAGGCGTTCATCGTGAACCGGGTGGGCGACGTTGCCTTCCTGGTGGGGATGTTTTTGATCTTCCGCGAGCTCGGGTCGCTGAGCTTCAACGTGCTGCTCACACAGGGACCGAGTCTCCCCGAGCCCACGCTCAACTGGATCATCCTCCTCCTCTTCGTAGGCGCGACGGGCAAGAGCGCGCAAATTCCGCTGTTCGTATGGCTGCCGGACGCCATGGCCGGGCCGACGCCCGTGTCCGCCCTCATCCACGCCGCGACGATGGTGACGAGCGGCCTCTACCTGCTGGCCCGGGTTTCCGAGCTCGTCCTGGGGGCGCCGGTGATGATGGCACTGATTGCGATTGTGGGCGCTGCGACGGCCCTCATGGCCGCCACCATTGCCATTGCGCAGAACGACATTAAGCGCGTGCTGGCCTACTCTACAGTCTCTCAGCTCGGCTACATGTTCATGGCGGCCGGCGTGGGGGCCTTCTTCGTGTCGATCTTTCACCTGGTCACCCATGCCTTCTTCAAGGCCTGCCTCTTCCTCGGGTCTGGCAGCGTCATTCACGGGATGGAGGAGGTGGAGCACAGCCTCGACGAGATGGGACAGGACACGAGCAACTTCGATCCGCAGGACATGCGCACGATGGGCGGGCTCGGCGAGTACATGCCTAGCACGCGAACGACCTATTTGCTGGCGACGCTGGCCATTTCGGGGATTCCCCTGACAGCCGGGTTTTTCTCGAAAGACGAGATCCTCTTTAAGGCCTTCGAGTACGGATACAGCGGCGGGCACGCTTACGCCACGTTCGTCTGGGGGGTGGGCGTCCTCACGGCGGTCCTCACGGCGTTCTACATGATGCGCTCCTACATGCTCACGTTTGAGGGGGAGCCCCGCTGGCCCCTGGCCGAGCGGTTGGAACCCCACGAATCGTCGTCCTCGATGACGGGGCCGCTCTGGACCCTCGGCATCCTCTCGATCATCGGAGGGTTCATTGGGCTACCGGCGGTCATCAAGGGCGGAAAGTGGAACTGGATCCACCACTACCTCGGGGCCGAGTATGGCGGGCCGGTGGCCGAAGCGTCGGTTCACGGACACGTGCCCTTGGCGCTGGAGTGGGGACTCATCCTCCTGAGCTCGGTGATTGCCCTCGGGACAGTGTACTACGCCTGGCGCGTCTACGCGGCGCAGGGGCTGGAGTACGATGCCCTTCTGAGGCAGCGCCTTGCTGGGCTGTACCAGACCTGGGAGGACAAGTACTACTGGGACGACTTCTACAATGAGGTCGTCGTCGACACGCTGATCAATGGGATTGGCCGGAACGGTTTTGCGGCCTTCGACGACTCCATTGTGGACGGGGCCGTGAACGGCGTCGCGGACCTGGCCCAGAACGCGAGCGGTCTGCTGCGCCGGACGCAGACGGGGTTCGTACAGAATTATGCCCTTGCCCTGGCCTTCGGGGCCGCCCTCGTGGTGGGGTTGATGCTTTTTGGGGTCTGAGGGAGAATCTGCGTGTTGCGGGGAGTGAGGGTTTCTCCACTGAGGCGCTGCCATAATTGGGGCTCGTATTGCGTATTTCGTATTGCGTATCGGATAGTAAGTCTCCTTCCCTTAATTCTTGAACCACACGCAATACGCAACACGCAATACACACAACAGAATGAGGCAGACACCTTGAGATAACGATTTGCTTGCCGATCAGGCACGATATCAATAAATGGACATCCCCTACCTCACGTCCCTCGTCATTTTTCTCCCGGCCCTCGGGGCGCTGCTGACGCTCTTCCTGCGTCGAGCGTCGACGATCCGGTGGACGGCCCTGGCGACGACGACGGTCACATTCGTCCTTTCCATCGGGCTCTTCGTGGGCTACGATCCGTCGGTGAGCACGGCCCTGGCCCCGCAGCTGGCGGACGTCTGGGCGGGATGGCTACCGGGGGACTATGACGTAAAGTATTTCGTCGGCATCGACGGCCTGAGCCTGCTGCTCGTGATGCTGACGACCCTGCTCGGGCCGATCGTCGTCCTCTCGTCCTGGACGTACATCGGCGAGAAGCAGAAGGGCTACTACGCGCTGCTCCTCCTGCTCCAGACCGGCATCACTGGCGTCTTCACGTCCTTCGACCTGTTTCTCTTCTACATCTTCTTTGAGCTCACGCTCATTCCGATGTACTTCATCATCGGTGTCTGGGGCGGAAAAGAGCGCATCTACGCGGCGGTCAAGTTCGTCATTTACACGCTCGTCGGCTCTCTCCTGATGCTGGTGGGAATCCTGTACCTGGGCTACGCCGCGGGCGACGCCGTGAACAACGGCGTGTTTACGACCGACTGGTATACGCTCCTGGAGTACAACGTCCCCCTCGCCACGCAGGGCTGGCTCTTTGCCGTCTTCGCCTTCTCGTTCGCAATCAAGGTGCCGCTGTTTCCGCTCCACACCTGGCTGCCGGATGCCCACGTGCAGGCGCCGACGGGCGGGTCTGTCATCCTGGCCGGGGTGCTGCTGAAAATGGGCACGTACGGCCTGCTCCGCTTCTGCCTGCCCCTCTTCCCGAACGTGGCGCAGAGCTACGCGGGCCTCTTCGCGGTGATCGCCATCATCGGCATCATCTACGGGGCGCTCGTGGCCCGCGTACAGGAGGATGCGAAGAGCCTCGTGGCGTACTCGTCGATCAGTCACCTCGGGTTCGTGGTGCTCGGCCTGTTCGCCTTCACGACGGAGGCGATGCAGGGGGCCGTCATTCAGATGATCAACCACGGCCTCTCCACCGGGGCGCTCTTTCTGCTGGTGGGCATGCTGTATGAACGGCGTCACACCCGACTGATGGAGGACTACGGCGGGCTGGCCACGTCTGTCCCCGTCCTCACCACCTTCATGGTGATCACTGTGCTTGCCTCGGCCGGCCTCCCCGGCCTCAACGGGTTCGTGGGGGAGTTCTTGATCCTGCTCGGGGCATTTCAGAGCACGGTGCTCGACAGTCCCCTCCTCGTGGCCCTCGCCACGACCGGCGTGATCCTCGCGGCCGTGTACCTGCTCCACATGGTGTATCGCACCTTCTTTGGCGAGCTGACGGACGAGGCCAACGCCCGGATGCCGGACATGAATGCCCGCGAGTTCGTGTTGATGGCGCCGCTGGTCGTACTGATGTTCGTGCTCGGCTTCTTCCCGAATCCGTTCCTCCGGCAGACGGCCCCGACGACGGACTTTCTGCTGGAGACGGTCGAGGAGAAGCGCACCGCCGTGCTGGAGCAGGCCTCGGAGCCCCCAGAGACGGCCGGCCAGCCCCGAGAAATTCCGACGGCCCCGTTGGAGGAGGCCGAAGACGTCTCCATTCCCTCGATGGAACGCTTGCCATAGAGGATTCGCCCCTGTACATCCCTCGCTCACAATCAGTCTTTGTTGCCTATGCCTTCGCGCGACCCGCTTTCCGACGCTGAGATCGAGGACGCCCTTTCCGACCTGGACGGGTGGACGCACACCGACGACAAACTCCAGAAAACATTCGAGTTCGCCAACTTTCGGGCGGCGATTAGCTTCATCGTTCGTCTTTCGTTCTACGCCGAGGAGATGATGCACCACCCGGAGCTCGAGAACGTGTACAACACGGTTTCCATTGCCCTGACGACCCACGACGCCGGAGGGAAGGTGACGGAGATGGACGTGGAGCTTGCGTCGAAGATCGAGGATTTTGTGTGGGTGTAACGGTAGAGACGTCCCGCCGGAACGTCTCTACGTAGGGGATGCTTTTTGAGCGAGGTAGGATTTCTTATCTATGGATTTATCCACCGCCTATTCGACCATTTTGGCCGATCTGCCCGCCGTCTTTTCGATGACGGTGGTGGGCCTCGTGGGGCTCGTAATGATTGTTC